>JAISZP010000379.1 GCA_031269135.1 Deltaproteobacteria bacterium
CCAGTTCTATGAACCTGGTGTGCAGCCCGAAGGCCCTGGCTTTCCAGGTCAGATAAAAGGGGTCGATCGGTATGCAGTGCCCGCCTATGCCGGGTCCCGGAAAGAAGGGGGTGTAACCGAAGGGCTTGGTGGAAGCGGCATTGATTATCTCGTGGATATCGAGGCCCATGCTGTCGGCCACCACCTTAAGCTCGTTGACCAGGCCGATGTTTACGGCTCGGTAGATGTTCTCCAAGAGCTTGGTTAGTTCCGCGGCCTGGGTGGAACTCACCGGCACCATACGGCTGACCACCTGACCATAAAGAGCTAAACCTACTCGGGTGCAGCTCTTGGTGCAGCCGCCCAAGACCTTCGGGATGGTCTGGGTTTGAAAGTCGGGGTTGGCGGGGTCTTCACGCTCAGGGGAGTAGACCAGGAAAAAATCGGAGCCGATGGTTAGTCCCTTATTGACTATCGGCGGCTTTAAGACCTCTTCGGTGGTTCCCGGATAGGTCGTGCTCTCCAAAGACAACAGTTGACCCGCCCTCAGGTGCGGAAGGATGGCCTGCAAGGTCCCCTCGACGAAGGATAGATCGGGTTCACGGTTCTTGGTCAAAGGGGTCGGGACGCAGATTATGATGGCGTCGGCCTCGCCGGAGAGATTGAAGTCGTCGGAGGCCGAAAACAGACCGGAGGACTTTTTTAAACGCTCGTTGGAAATATGGCCGATAAAACTTTCACGGCGGGCGATTTTTTTGACCTTCTCTTGATCGACGTCTAAACCTAAGACCTGAAAGCCCACCTCGGCGAAGGAAAGGGCTAAAGGCAGCCCTACGTAGCCCAAGCCCACGACTGCGATTATGGCCTTGCGGTCATCGATCTTTTTTAGAAAAACATCTTCGAAATTACCGCTCATCATTCACCGCCAAGGACCCCGAAATCGGGGCCGATATTTATAAGGCTATCAAATAGCCCAATAGACAATCAAAAAATCTAGACAGGCCAAGCTAAGCCAAGCCAAGCCAAGCTAAGCCAAGATAAGATAAGCCAAGATAAGAAGCCAAGCTGAACGCCGCTCAGACGCCTGCGCCTTCTAGCTCAAACGCCTGCGGCTTTTAAGGAGGCCTTCAACGTCTCGACCACCCTGTCTTGGTCTTGCTCGGACAAGTATGGGTGCATCGGAAGACTGAGCACCTCCCTTGTGGCTTTTTCAGCCGCCGGAAACTGACCGACATGTCCGCCGAGATATTCGAAAGCCTTTTGAAGGTGAAGGCACTTGGGATAATAAACCATCACCGGCGCGCCTTTGGCCTTGACGTCGTCGACGACCGCATCTCTGACTTGGGCGGGAACTCTAATGGTGTACTGGGCCCAGCTGGAAAGACTTGAGCTTGGTATTTCCGGAACAGAAAGAACCAGGCCCCTTAAGGCGTCTTCATAGCGCTTGGCGACCTTCTGACGAGCTTGGAGTTCTTGAGGAAAGGCCGCCAGCTTGACCAATAGTATCGCCGCTTGCAAGGTGTCCAATCTGGAATTGAGGCCGAGGCGCAGGTGTTCATAGCGATCGCTTCCAGCCCCGTGCCCTCTGATGCTTTTCAAGAGTCCGGCAAGCTGCCGATCTTGAGTAAAAATTGCTCCGCCGTCGCCGTAACAGGCCAAAGGTTTAGAGGGGAAAAAACTAGTCGCGCTTACGTCGCCTAAACTTCCGGCCCGTTTATCGCCGTAAAGTCCGCCGAAGCCTTGAGCCGCGTCTTCGAGAATCTTTAAGCCGTAACGCTCGGCGATGGCCGAAATCTTATCGTAGTCGTAAGGCAAACCGAACAAATCGACAGGGATCACGACTTTAGGCTTCAGAGAGGTTTTTTTAAGGACGAATTCAATTCTCTCCGCTAAGCTCTCAGGATCGATATTATAGGTGACGGGGTCGATATCGACGAAAACGCAGCTCGCGCCCCTGAGGGCGACCACTTCGGCCGTCGCGATGAAAGTGAAGGTGGGGCAAAAGACGGCGTCGCCGGGTCCTATCGACCAAGCCAACAAGGGGAGAGTCAAGGCGTCGGTGCCGTTTGCGCAGGCCACGCAATGCTCCGCGCCGACATATTCCGACAACGCCTGTTCCAACTGCTGAACTTCAGGGCCGTTTATGAATTGACCTGCCGCAACCACCGCATTTATAGCGCGAGAGACGGCGGGCTCCAAAAAATCCAATTGCTTTTTCAAATCGACGAACGCAATTTTACCCATGACGACTCCACAAAAAGATGACTCCACAAAAAGAGGTGTTGTTTTCGTCGGACGCGAAAGCCTCGACATGAGGCATAGCTGATTTTCGACAGGGAAGCTTTAGATGGGGATGAGTCTTGCTCATCAGGACTTTCCGACCATTAGGACTTTTAGGACTATTTGACCATTAGGCGGCGATTGAGCGACGAACGGAGCTGAACGACAAGCGAAAAGAGGCTTTTTTTCATGAAAAATCATCGGCGTAATCTAGGCGTAATCTTTATTTGAAAAACGATTCGCATAAAAAATCGATGCATCGACAACACAATCAGATATTTAAGACATCAAATCATTATCTGATTAAAGTTTTCAGGCTGTCAGACGGTCGCCTGCTTAGTCGCGCCCAAACTTTGGCTGTGTTCGTCGGCGGGCTTGAGCCCGTTTTCGTCTTGACTGAAAGAAACCCCGCAGGCAGGACACATTAGCTCCGGATCAAGTTTTTCGCCGCACCGACAGACCCAGCCGGACTGCTTGGCCGGCACTCCAACCATGACGGCCTGGGCCGGGACGTCGCTGGTGACCACGGCGCCCGCGCCTATGAAGGAGTATTCTCCCAGAGTGTGTCCGCAAACGATGGTGGCGTTCGCTCCGATGGTGGCGCCGCGTTTGACCAGCGTGCGCCTCATCTCTCCCATTCGCCTTATGAAGGCCCTGGGATTATAGACGTTGGTGAAAACCATGCTGGGGCCGCAAAAGACCTCGTCTTCAAGCTCGACGCCTTCGTAGACGCTTACGTTGTTTTGGATCTTGCATCCATGACCGACCTTGGCTCTGGGACCGATGACCACATTTTGGCCGAGGTTGCAGTTTGAGCCGATGGCGGACCCGTTCATCACGTGGGAAAAATGCCAGATCTTGGTGCCTGGACCGATCGTCACGTCCGGGTCGATTAAAGCTGTGGGATGAACGAAATAACCTTCAACTTGGCTGAAGGGGGCCGGAACTTGAGGTCTTGATTCTTTCAGCGAGCGGTCCATGGCCGTCAAGACCGAGAGCACCTTCAAGGCTTCGTCGGCATGGCTGTCGAGAGGCTGGTTTCTGGAGCGTATGGATGCGAGGAAGGCCAAACACTGCTCTTTCAAAGGTTCATCTTCCGACAGGGCGACCGCTTCACCTGCGGCTTTGTTGGTCTCCGGCACCAGTCCCTGCCACTTCAAGCGGTGAGGATAAAGAACCAATTTTTCCGACCAAGGCGCAGTATCGTCGAAGACGGCCATCTGGTCGAGGCCTACCACCACTAGACGCTGCTCTTTGAAAGGGTTGAGCCAAGAGACAGATATATGAGCGGTGATGCCGGCCGGAAATAGAAGATCCGCGTCGGCCACATCTTCAATGCCTTGAGTCAGATAGCTTCCGCCCGCCGCCTGGACGGATATCGGCATTTCCCCCAAAAGGTTCATGATGAGACTTATGTCGTGGGGGGCTAAAGACCACAGGGCGTTTTCCTCCCTCTTGATCTTTCCGAAATTAAGTCTTCTGGAATAGATATGGCAGATGCGCCCCAATTCTCCGGCTCTTATAAGTTCCTTCAAACGCAGCACCGCCGGATGCCTATTCAAGAGGTGGTCGACCATTAAGATTCGGCCCTCTTTTTTAGCCACGCTGACCATATTCTGGCCGTCTTGCATAGTCAAAGCCAAAGGTTTTTCGACCAAGACGTCGCGACCGGCTTTAAGAGCCTTGATGGCCAACGGGGCATGGATGGGAGCGGGAGTGGCCAGCACCACCCCGGCGATGTCGTCGTCCTTGAGCACCTGATCAAGGTTTTCG
>JAISZP010000090.1 GCA_031269135.1 Deltaproteobacteria bacterium
GGCCGTCAAGGCTTGCGCTCCCTAATTTAACGGATCTCGCCAGATTAGTTCGAGAAAAGCTTGGGTACAGCGAAGATAATAGAGAATCTAAACGTTGGCCGGCGTGGGTTTCATCTATAGTCAAGGTCAGAGGGTTGGAGGCGACGGGGTGGGAAGAATTCGTATCTGGATCATTTGTGTCTAGATCATTTGCAAATAGTTCATTTGCGACTCGTTCATTTTTATCCAAATCAGAGATCACGCTGAAGAAACCTTTGGCGGAGGAAAGAAACTGTCAAGTTCCTGACCGACTTTTTCCTCGTTACGATCGGTCACTATAGAGATTTCTTTTATTAAAAGGACTCTAGCCGTATCTAATAGTTTGCGTTCTCCAAAGGAAAGTTCCTTTTCGCTTCTCATCGTCATCAATTCCTTCAGCACATCGCAAACATCCGTCAGAGAGCCGGTTTTCAACTTGTCTAAATAATGGCGATGTCTTCGGTTCCAGTTGCTCGCTTCAGAAAAGACCGGCGGCTGTTTTAAAAGAGTGTATAGGGAAGTGACTTCTTTTTTTGATATTAGAGGCCTTAAACCAATTTCATTGAGATTTCGGCTGGGGATCATGATTTGCATCCCATTTTCCAGGATACGCAACACTACAAAATGGTTGCCGTCGTCTTTTTGCGATTTTTCTTCAATGGACTCTATCCGGCCCACTCCATGAGCCGGATAAACGACCAAATCACCCACTTTAAGACGCATCCTGGCACCTCCATTTTCACTGATACCTTTACATATTATTACAAAAAGGCGTTTTCGTCAAATTTGACGGCGATAAGGCTTTAGCCTAGTGGGTAGTTGACCTGCGCGGCTAACGACTTGCATTTATCGCAGGCCTGGCGAGGAAGTTTAAAGTACTTTCCTCCCTTGCAAACCTCCGAACTCGTCTCCACCACCAGCAGTCCCGGACAATCAGGGCAATCCCTCAGCGACTCTTTGCGGTGTTCGTTCAAGTAAGAAGGCCACATCCCTTCCAGATCCCTGGTTACGGGGTGAGTATCGCAAAATATCCGGCGATCCCTTTGCCACCATCCATTACGGAGAACTGAACCGCTTTTTTCCGGTTTAGGGTTGGCTCGCATCTCCATAATGCTTTCAGTCAACGCATCTATGTAATCCAGGACTCTGGGGTCGGTGGTCGGCGGCCCTTGGCTCGGCATCGGTTCGTTGACCTTTCTCCAATCCAGACCTGCCATGCTCATGATGATGGCCATGTTGGTGAAAGGCAGAGCGCCTTGGATAGCGTAACCACCTTCGAGGACCGCGACATCGGGGTTGATTATGGCGCTCATTTCCGCATAACCCCTGGCGGTGAGCTTCATGTTGGTGATGGGGTCGGTGAAGTGATTGTCTTGCCCGGCTGAATTGACGACCAACTCCGGCTGAAATTCATCGAGCAGGGGTCTTACGATCTGACGAGTGGCCCTCAAAAACCCTTCATCGCCTGTAGCCGGCGGGAGGGGGATATTTATCGTCGCGCCCCAGGCCTTGGGGCCGCCCATTTCGGTGATGTCCCCGGTTCCTGGGTACAGCGTGCGCCCGTCCTGGTGGATGCTGATGAAAAGGGTGTCAGGGTCATGCCAGTAGATGTCTTGGCTGCCGTCTCCGTGATGGCAGTCGGTGTCGACGATGGCCACCTTTTTGATCCCAAACTCCTCACGGAGTTTTTCTATCATGATGGCCTCGTTGTTGATGTTGCAAAAGCCGCGTCCGCCGTGCACCACTAAAGTGGCGTGATGTCCCGGCGGCCGAACTAAAGCGAAGGCTTTATCCACCTCTTTATTAGCCCACAGACGCCCGGCGGTTATCGCGCCGCCTGCGCTGATCAAGTGCGGAGCCGCGGCGACCTTGTCTACCCCGGGAGGGCAGATATGAACTCTCAACACGTCTTCCGCCGTCGCGGCTATAGGCCGATACTCCTTGATCCCAGGGAAATCGAATATTCCCTCTTCCATAAGCTGATCGTGGGTGTACAGGAGCCTCTCCTCCCGCTCAGGATGATAGTCGGAAATAGCCCAGTCGTAAGCTGGGAAAAAAATCAGACCAAGCTTCTCTTTTTTCCCTTTCATCGCGTCCTCGCCTCCGCTCTGCTCTGGTGGGGTGTTTTTTAGTAGGAACATGAATTTGCACTGCTTGTCCTATGATAAAGCAAACAACTAAAAAAAACAATAGTCTCATCAGCTAACTAGCATCATTAGCGGATAAAATATTTTTTATATTAATTTTATAATAGTATTACATTGAAATACTATATTTAGGTGCATATATATGTCATATTAAATTATTTTAAAATTTTTTATAGACTATTTGTCATCTTTTTTGCAAGCATTCTCAAGATGTTCGCCGAAAAAAAATCCGCCGTCATTGCCGCTCGATCTGTCGGCAGGCTCAAAAAAAATGAAAAATCCGTCCGCATATCTGCGTTGCTTTCAAGCCTATTCGCGCTATGCTTGTCGCCCCGAAAACACCCTATGCCCCCGCTCATTTGAGCTACAACGACTCTTCCAGCCGATCTTCCAAAGAACTCGACGACCCGTCCGCCCGTCCTGTCGTTTCGGGAACTGTACGCGATATGGACCAGTATGATGTGGCGTTTCTTGGCTATCCCATATGGACGTCGCTACTAAGGTCCTGCCGATGAGAAAGCGCAAATCGGGACATATCCTCAATTTTTCATCAATCGGCGGCTTGACCTCTTTTCCGACGCTCGGTCTTTACGATGCGACCAAATATGCAACGGAGGAATTTCAGAAACGCTTGTTCAACAGCTCGCGCCCTTCGGCGTTAAAGCGACGCTTATCGAGCCAGGCGCCTTCAGGACGGACTGGGCAGGCCGTTGGCCCGCAAAATCGCGATTTTCCATTGAGGATCATAAAGGAACTATTGCGGAGCAGAGGTCGGCAGCCGCAGTACAATGCGGCGGTCAGAAAAAAGGGCGATCCGGAAAAAGCGGCTCAGGGCTCATCTATGTGATTGATTCAACGGTGGTTGGTTCAACGGTGGTTGATTCAAAATTGGTTGATTCAACAGACCCGCCTCGCCATCTGCCGCTGGGTAAAATGGCTTGCCAGGCCGCATGCCGCAAAATCGACGCCTTGAAAAAAGGATTTTGAGGCATGGAAAGATGCGACAATGGGCGCGGACTATGAGTAAGGGACTCGTTATCCGAAATATCGGAAATTCTGGGAGGTCTATTTCCCAAAAATAAAATGTATACTGCTGACGATGGCGATAGTGAATAAAAATAACGGTAATGACAGCGCGCCCGCATATAAAGAGGGATCTCCGTCCTTCTCGCGGACCATTTTCTGGAAGGAGGGTGATTGCATGTCGAATATTTTCAGCCCCATTGATGTAAAGGGCGTTCACTTCGGCAACAGAATCGTGATGGCTCCCGTGGTGCGCTTCGGCTTTCCAAGCCACGACGGCGTCATGGGCGAAAAGCTCATGGCGGATTATTTGAGCAGGGCTGGCAAAAAGGTGGGACTCATCATCAGTCAGGCGCTCACCGTGTCGGTTGACCGTAATTCGTCAAGCAAGGCCGGCGGGACAACAGGCGGGGCCGGCGTCTACTCCGACGAACATATCGGATATCTAAGCAAAATAGCGGACGCTTACCATAAAGATGGGACCGCCTTTTTCGCGCAGCTCGCTCTGCCCGGCTTCGGCTTCTACGACAAAAGTTCTGGAGACGTCAATCAGTTGACCCAAAAGGAGCTGACAATAATTCGGGACGCGTTCATCCGGGGCGCCGACATCTGCAGAAGGGCCGGCCTTGACGGAATTGAACTGCACGGAGCGCATTCTTTTTTTCTGAACATGATGGCTTCTTCCGCTTCCAATAAGCGCCAGGACAATTACGGCGGCGATTTAACCGGAAGGCTGACGCTGGCAAAGGAAATCACCGAAGGAATCAAAAGCTTCGCTGGAGATCGTTTCGTCGTATCTTACCGAATGGGCTGGGGCGACAGTCTCGACGCAGACGTACAGACCGCGCAGGCTCTGGAAGGCGTCGGGATCGATATGCTGCATGTGTCCCGCGGCATTCCGCATGACAGAAAGCTGAAGTTGCCCGCCGATTTTCAATATAACGACTTCGTTTTTACAGGCTGCCATGTAAAAAAGCATGTCCGCCTCCCTGTGATCTGCGTCAATCATATCCAAACGCTACACAGGGGCGACACGCTGATTGAAACCGGCGCCTGCGATTTCGTGGCGTATGGAAAACCGTTTTTAGCTGACGCCGGGTTCGTCGAGCGGTCCCTGACGGACGGCGATTACCGGCCCTGCCTGGAATGCGGCAACTGCCAGTGGTTCGTAAATGGCGAGAAGTGCCCTGTTCGATTGAAAGCGAGAACTCGTTAGAAATGTTCGGCTTACGACATCATGTCGTCTTCAGAGGCGATGCGACCCACGCCCTGCTGCGGATTATCGGGGGCGGCGTGATGGTCGTCTTTTCCCTCATCGGGCTGACGATCATGGACTGGCGGATGGCGCTGGCCGCCTTCGCGGACCTGCCCGCGCCATTGAGATCATCTGGGCGGTCGATAATCCGAAGAGCGGATTCGGGGCCAGCCGCTCCAAAGGGAGAGTCGATCCGTCCGACCGGCTGTGGGAACATCTTGCGGGAATGAATGCGCCGAGCGCAATCCGTCACCCGATGCGCTTGCATGCTGATGGTCGTAAAATGTCGTCCGCCATTTCAAATAGCGCGTTTGGTCAAGAGTCGAAACTGCATTCAGGACGCGCGGCTGTCGAGAAGG
>JAISZP010000099.1 GCA_031269135.1 Deltaproteobacteria bacterium
GTCGCTTTTCATCACCTCTTTCCTGTGGGGCATATCTTCAGGCTCGTTATTTCCCAGCATCCAAGCTCTGACCTTCACCTCGGTAGCCCCCGAGTACCGCACGGAAGCGGCCTCTTCCATCTTTAACGCCTTCGATCTGGGAATCGGCGCAGGGTCTATAGCCTTCGGCCTCTTAGCCGAACACTTTGAGACTTACAAGGCCGCCTTTTGGGGCAATGGCTTCAGCCTCGCAATCTTTATAACTTTTTACGTAATCTACTTTTTTTTAATTACTCCATCTAAACGCCTGAGTTTAACTACGACCAATCAAGGCTAAAATTCGGCGAAAATTGCTTCTAAACGCGACTTATGAAAGGAGCTTCTAAAAGCGGCTTCTAAAAGATACTTGTAAAAGGAGCTTCTAAAAGCAACTTCTAAAAGCGACTTATAAAAGGAGCTTATAAAAGCGGCTTATAAACGCAGCTTCTAAAAGCGACTTATAAAAACGGCTTATAAAAGCGACTTCTAAAAGGAGCTTATAAAAGCGGCTTATAAACGCAGCTTCTAAAAGCGACTTATAAAAACGGCTTATAAACGCAACTTCTAAAAGAAGCTTATAAACGCATCTTCTAAAAGTGGTTTACCCTCTTGCTAAAGTTAAACCTGTATAGTTTAAGCCCAGCACAAAAATCTCCTGACTTTCGGAGCGGCTGGCTTTGGGCTTTAGACTCAGTTGCCTTTGAAAAAATGGTCCCTGCGACTTGATAAGGTCTTGAGCTTCAGGGCTTTGAAAGACCTTATAGAGAAAAGCGCCGCCGGGCATCAATAGGATTCGAGTCCAGGCCCAAGCGGCGCTGCAGAGTTCCAAGCTTCTGGCCTGGTCGACCTCTCTTCTCCCTGTGGTCTTCGGCGCCACATCCGAGAGCACGACGTCGAAAGGTCTCAGAGCGGTTATGAACTCCGGCGGGTCCGCCAACAGATCGGCGTAGTCGATGATTACTTGACTTGGAAAACTCGCGCTCTTTGGGGGATTAAGATCGCAGCCCACCACCGTCCCCTTGGCGCCCACCTTTTTAGCCGCATACAGGCTCCAGCCTCCGGGCGCGCAGCCTAAGTCCAGGACCTTTTGTCCGGTTTTAAAGAGATGGTGTTTTTGGTCGAACTCTTCGAGTTTATAGACCGAACGCGCCGGATAACCCTGCCGGCGGGCTAAACGGCTGTAATGGTCGTCTAAACGCTTTGGATCTTTTACAGTCATACCTGGCCTTGACAAACAACTTGACGAGCAACTTGACAGGCTACTTGACGAGCGCCCTTAAACCGCTTCAGCGCCGCCTTGACGCCTCCGACGATGCTATGGACTCTCGATCGCGACCTGCGACAAAAACCGCAGGCGTAAATTCGCAGGCTCTCAAGCTCAATATCGTTGACTTTAAAGCCCAAAAAAGGACATAATGGCAAAACATCAGGCCTGCTTTTAAAGGCCTTTTTCAGAGCGAACTTTTCCTTCAGAGAAGTTCAGCTGAAACGACGTCTAAACCAGACTAAACCAGACAGCGTCAAGTCGGTTAAGACATTTTAAAAACCTTTGGCGACGTTTTCAAGAAGGCCATCATCGCAGTTCCGACTAATATAGACGACGACAACGCCGCGCAGCCCCTCCTGTTGCCCGGCGCGATCGAACTCAAAGACCCCCGAGAGACGTTTGAGATAGGCTTGAGCCTGGGGCGGGCGATCGACGAAATGATCAAAACGCCTTTCACCGTGACCATCCAAGGGGAACTGGGAGCGGGAAAGACCACGTTGTGCCGCGGGTTGGCTGCGGCTCTCGGCGCCGATCCGAAGGAAGTGGTCAGTCCCACCTTCACTCTGGCCAACGTCTATTTGGCCGACAGACCCATTAACCATCTAGACCTATACCGTCTCGGCGATGACGCCTGCCGAGAATTCATCGAGGCAGGATTGGAGGAATGCTTTGACTCTCTGTGCCTGGTCGAGTGGCCGGAGAGGATCGATAGAGATTTTTATCCTGACGAGAGGTTGGATCTCATTTTTAACTACCAAAGTTTCGGTCGCACTCTGAGGGCATTTCGGACGACTCTCGCCGCCCAAAATATGTGGTCTTACGTTAAGGCTCAGAGCGATCAGGTAAAGAGGAAATGGCTCGAATAATTCAAAAATATGGCGGAAGTTCCGTAGCTACGCTGGATCTGATCAAAAATGTGGCCAAAAGGGCAATCGCCGCTAAAAACGAAGGCCACGAAGTCGTGGTCGTGCTCTCGGCCATGAAAGGGGAAACCGACCGCCTCATCGGCTTAGCCAAGGCTCTCCACAATTCTCCCAGTCCCAGGGAGATGGACAACCTTTTGGCGACAGGCGAGCAGACGTCGGTCGCTTTATTCGCCTTGGCCTGTCAGGCTTTAGGCGAAAAGGTCAAATCCTTTTGCGGCTGGCAAGCCGGCATCAAGACCGACGAAGACCACGGCAGAGCCCGCATCACCGACATCAACCCATCGCGCCTAAAGACCGAATTGGCCAAAGGACGCATAGCCGTAGTCGCCGGGTTTCAGGGAATCGATCGTCTTGGCGATCTCACCACCTTGGGCAGAGGCGGTTCAGACACCACCGCAGTCGCCTTGGCCGTAGCCCTAAAGGCGGATACCTGCGAAATTTATACTGACGTGGACGGCATATACACTACGGATCCCCACGTCTGCGACAAAGCCCGTAAAATGGATCGGATAAGTTACGAAGAAATGCTGGAGCTGGCCTCGCTTGGGGCTAAGGTCATGGAAATCAGAAGCGTCGAATTGGCCATGAATTACTCTGTCGCGATTCATGTCCGCCACGCCCATTCCCTGTCCTCCGGCACCTTAATCTGCGAGGAGGACGCTGATATGGAAAAGACGCCCGTCAGAGGGGTGACCCACTCCGTAAACGAGGCCCGCATTACGCTTCTTAAAGTGCCTGATCAACCTGGGGTGGCGGCTCGGATTCTGAGCCTGATCTCCAAGGCGGGCATAGTGGTCGATATGATCATCCAAAACAAATCGGTCTCTCACGATTCCAACGGGCAAGAGACGCACTTGACAGACTTTTCCTTCACCGTGCCGCTGGTCGACTATGGCAAAACTATGGAATTGATGCAGGCTACGGGGCAGGAAATCGGGGCGGAGAAGATTTTGGGAGACGACAACATCGCCAAGGTTTCGATCGTCGGAGTCGGGATGAGAAATCACGCCGGGGTGGCGACGCTGATGTTTCAGGCCCTGGCCAAGGAGGGGATTAATCTATCGATGATATCCACTTCGGAGATAAAGATAAGCTGCGTGATAGAGAAAAAATACGCGGAACTGGCCGTCAGGGCCTTGCACGACGCTTTCAAATTAGACCAAAGCGCCTGACGCCGTCGTGAAGCTGTCGGTTTTTCCGAGTCGTAAGATTTTCTATGAGGTTTTCTATAAGGTTTTTTGCTGAGCTTCCTGCAAGACTTCCTGCTCCGCCGGGACTTGACGCAAGACTTCTTGCTCCGCCGGAGCTTGTTGTCCTGCCGGGACTCCTTGCTCGACTGGATCTTTCGGCTGATTAGTGTTCGGCTGATTCGTGTTTATTTGGCGCAGTTCATTCAGCCAGCTCAGAGATTTCGTCTTGGCCAGGCTAATGCCCTCGTCGCTTCGGTCAGGGTCGATCCAGGCCAGAAACACGAATTTGTCTTCGACGTTGAGAGCGGAAGCTGTGACGAAACTATCGGATCTAAGTCCAAAAAGGTATAGGGACGTCAAGACGGAAACGGAGATGGAGCGGTCGGTTTCGTCGAATTTGCCGGCGTACTTTCCCGTCCGATAGCTGAAATCCAACTCTTGACCCAGTTTTTCCTCAAGTTTCGAATTGGCTTTGTAACTCAGCAGCGCTGAAATCGGTCTGGTGTTGACCGCGAAAGCCGTCAAATTGCTGAAACGCTTCAAATGTTTATCAACCCCGGCGCCGTCGTAACTTTTTTTGTCCATCTTGGTGGTGACCGCGATCACTGCAACCGTCGGGATTTTTCTCTGCTCCTTTTTTGTCAGCCCTTCGACGAAATAGCGCCACTGATCGGCATCGGCGTACACCGCCAAGACCCTCAGCTTAAAACGCTCCTGCAAGGAAACGATGAACTCGTCGGCCTGCGGACACAAACCGTCGACTCTAACGAGTCCTTCGGGAGACGACAGGGCGACGTTCACCGAACCCACTACAGCCCAGTCGCCGGAGTCGGAGCTTTGATTTCGGGTCTCTTTCGCCAGAGCCACACCTCCTGAAATGGCCAACACCAGGCCCAAAACCGCCAAGACCCACAGAATGACGACGCATGTTTTTCTTAAATTTTCTTTTATATCGCTCATGTCACTAACTTTATCCGCTGCGGTCGCTAAAATAAATACAATTTATCGAATCATCCATTAAACTAAAAAATATATGAAAACCAAAAAGATATTTATAAGCTAAAAAGACTTCTTCAAACCAGAAAGACTCATTCAATCTAGAAAGACTTATTCAAACCAGAAAGAAATGTTCAAACCAGAAAGACTTGTTCAAACCAGAAAGATGCATAAACTAGAAAGACATCTAAACTTGACTGATTTTAACGCGTCGATAAGCCTAATCGACGTCGATAAGCTCAGAGCCGAACCGACTCTAAGGAAATCACTGAAACTCTGAAAATATTATTATGCAATTTTCGTGCCTTCACCTTAAATATTGGTTTTAGCTTGATTTTCGGCCATAAAGGCACGCAAACGTAAATTTATGTCGTTTTTTTGGTGCTTTTTCGCCACACCACCAATTGTTTCCCGCCAGTAAACATTACTCGGAATTTCGCATGAAAAGGCTAATCAGACCATCTCTCAGAGGCAGTTGGGGCTTAATCTTCGGAGCAGCCTTAGGACCCGCCATCATCTTGAGCGAAAGGGACGCGCAAGGTCGCTTTTGGCTATGGTGCTTGTTAAGCTTGGTCTTTGTAGCAATTTTTCTATACCGATTGAGCTTAGTCTACACAATAACCGACGACAGCCTGACCGCAGGCAGTTGGTGGGGCTTGGGACGCGTCGAAACCGTCACCCTGTCGGCCGTCGACCGCGCCGAGGTCTTGAAAGGTCTTGTTCAGACGATGGCCGGGTGCGCTCATGTCCATGTTCACTCTTGCCTCTCCTCCGAAGGCTCGATAACCATAATCTCCCAGCCCAGGGCCGAGTCTCTGGCTTCGGAGATCGAGACTTTGTCGCGCCAGGCTTATAAAAACCAAAGAGGACAATCTGAAGAGCAAGTCGCGGAGGATGCTTGAGCGCTAAAATAGATTATTACCGTCTATTGCAGGTCGACGCCGAAAGCGACCCTACCCAGATAAAAAAGGCTTACCGCAAGCTGGCCGTCATCTGGCATCCCGATCGAAACCCCGACTCTCCGGAAGCCGAGGAACGCTTCAAGGCCATAGCGGAAGCTTACGCGGTCTTGAGCGACCCCAACAAGCGGAAAAATTACGATCTCTTGGGACCGGACGCCTTCTCGGGAGAGTTTTCCTCCCATGACATCTTCGAGGGCTTCGATCTCAACGATCTATTCAAGGAGTTCGGACTCCCTTCAGTCAAAGACAACCTCTTCGGCATCCTCGACAATCGACAGGTCAAAACCCGCTCATCTTCCTATCAGGACTTTTTTTCTCAATTCGGCGCTAAAACCGAAAAAACCTTCCCTGGAAAATCGCCGCCTCTAGCCATCGACTTGGCCGTGACCCTAAAAGAGGCCGTTTACGGGGCCGTCAAATCAGCCGCTTTCAACTCCGATTCCCAGGTCGTCAAAGTCAGCGTGACCGTTCCGCCAGGGTCGCATAACGGACAAGTCATCGTGGTTCCTCAAAAAGTGCCGGGACCGGCTCGGCTGATGGGCGACTTGTTGATGACCTTAAACGTCATCCCGCAGCCGGGCTTCAGGCGGCTGGGGCAAGACATCCTCACGACTCTCAGCCTCACCAAGCAGGAACTCATGATGGGTTGTCAGCCGACCGTCGCCGCCTTGGACGGGCAAATTCTTAGACTAAACGTGCCCTTGGGTTCGCGTTCGGGCACTAAACTCAAATTAAGCGGACACGGAGTTCCGGCCGGCGTCTTAGGCAAATGCGGAGATCTGGTGGTCACGCTGCTTGAGAGACCTTTAAGCTCAAGCTTCAATAAGAAATAAGTTCAGACTCTTTTCATCGTCAGCTTAATGCTGTCTTTAGGTAACGTATGTATAAAAACAAAACCCTGGCCGCCGTCGTTCCGGCTTACAACGAGCAACTACTGCTCCACCTGGTGGTGGAAACCATGCCCAGCTTCGTCGATCACATCGTGATAATAGACGACAAAAGCACCGACGACACTCGGCAAGTGGCCCTCGAGCTCAAAGAGCGCGACGGGCGGGTCACGCTTTTATCCCACCAAGTCAACCAAGGAGTGGGCGGGGCCATAGCCACCGGTTACAAATGGGCCAGAGACAACCAGATCGACATGGCCGTGGTCATGGCCGGCGACGGTCAGATGGACCCCGCCGATCTTCCGGCCCTGTGCGATTTGGTGGCTCTCCAAGACGTCGACTACGCCAAAGGAAACAGGCTGGTCTTTGAAGAATCCTACAAACTCATACCCAAAGTGCGCTTTTACGGCAACGCCGTCTTGTCTTTTCTGACCAAGATAGCCTCAGGCTACTGGCACATCGCCGACTCCCAGACAGGCTACACCGTCATCAGTCTAAAGGCCCTCAAAGCCATCGACTGGGATAAGATGTACAAACGCTACGGCCAGCCCAACGACATTTTGGTGCGCTTGAACGTGGCCTCGATGAAAGTCAGGGACGTTCCGATAAGACCTGTCTACAACATAGGCGAGAGCAGCGGCTTCAAACCCAGGCAGGTGTTGTGGCCGATCAGCAAGCTCCTGGTCAAGATGTTCGGCTGGAGGCTCTGGAAGAAATACATGATCCAAGACGCCCATCCGCTGATTTTATTCATCGCCATGGGCCTCGTTCTTTTAGGACTGGGCGCCGTCTTTTTCGTAAGACTGATCGTCCTATGGATCCTTCAAAACCAAATGCCCGAGATCACCCTCATCATAATGCTGTTTTCGGTGACCTTGGGAATGCAGTCTTTTCTTTTCGGCATTTGGATGGATATGGACAAAAATAAGGATTTAAGGTGACGGGTTTCGGGGAGGGCCGTGAGGACATTCAAGCGGAGATCTATAGGCGGGGATATCCGAATTCAGATATCCGAATATAGATATCCAAATTCAGATGTCCAAATTCAGATGTCTAAACAGAGATGCCGGATAGGATATGCAGACGGCATATACAGATAGCATATATTAGTTCAGCGGGAGGCTGGGCCGGACAAAACGCTGAATCCGTCGAATAGAGAATCTTTTTCTCCGACGGCCAAGGCCGTATCGACTTCGGCCCAAGGACTGGCCCCGCTTAGGAGTTTTTGAGCGGCAAGACATGCGGGCAGAGGATTGTCTCTCGAGCGCCTGAGCAGCTCCTGGGCATCCGTCCCGTCGAAGGGTCTGGCGATGGAGGCCCCAAACTTCGCGCAGACGTCGGAAAAAATGCGGTTGTTCTCAAACTCCCGGCCTAAGGCCAGCACTAGCTGCACGCCTCTGTCGCGGTCGGCCTCAGGCATTAGGACGGCCACCTGGCCGCCGCCTAGCTTGGCCGCCAAATCCAAAGGCCTCAGGGCGCTTTTCAAAAAAGCGCCCAGGGCCTTGAATATTTCGTCTGTATGCTTGTCGAGATGGACCACCACCATCCCCACCGGCTTTTCGGTGCGCTCCATGCGGCTCATTTCGTAAACGACCGTCAGCTTGAAGTGCTCGGCATGATATAAGCCGCTGGCGACGTCCAAGCAGGTGGCCTGAGGGGAGCGCTTATCCATCTCTCCGCCGGCGCCGCCGGATTTCGACCCGCCCTTACGGCGACCGACCGACCGAGACATCAGACCATATCCAAAATGCTCTGGGGCATATTTCGAAGAGAGACGACCTTGTCCACGCAGCCAGTCTTTATGGCTTCTTTGGGCATGCCGAAGACCACGCTTGAAGCCTCGTCTTGAGCGATGGTTTTGGCGCCGGCCGGTTTCATGATCTTTATCCCCTCGGCGCCGTCGGACCCCATGCCCGTCAAGATGACTCCGATCGAGTTCGCGCCCGCGTATTTGGCGACCGACTTAAACAGCACGTCCACCGCCGGCCTTTGGTGGTGAACCATCGGACCGGACTTCACCTCCACATAATACCTGGCTCCGCTTCTGCGCAGCAGCATATGGAAATTGCCGGGAGCGATGAGGCAGGTGCCGGGCAAGACGCTGTCGTTATCCGCGCCCTCTCTGACCTGTATGCGGCATATCCCGTTGATCCGATCCGCGAAGGCCTTGGTGAAGTTCGCGGGCATGTGCTGAGCGATCACTATCCCGGGAGTGTCGGACGGAAGACGGGTCAAGATGTCCTTTAAAGCTTCCGTCCCGCCGGTCGAGGAACCGATGGCGATGACTTTGTTGGTGGTCTGGGTTATGGCGCCTTTGCCGGTCGCCATGGGACCGGCGCCGCTGGGCGCCTTCCTGGTGACCTTGACTCTGGAAGCCGCTCTGATTTTCTCGGCCAGCTGAGCCCCCATCTCGCCCACCGAAAACGAGCCTCCGGGTTTCGCCAAAACCTCCACCGCCCCGCAGTCCATAGCCTCCAAAGCCATGGCGCTGCCTTTTGGGGTGAGGGAACTTACGATGATCACCGGCAGAGGGCGAGCCGCCATAATCTTCTTCAAAAACGTTATTCCGTCCATCCGAGGCATTTCAATGTCTAAGGTGATCACGTCGGGCTGCAGTTCGATGATCTTGTCCCTGGCCACAAACGGGTCGGGGGCCGTAGCCACGACCTCGATGTCTTTGGCCTGAGAGAGCTGTTCGGTGAAAATTTTCCGAACGATGGCCGAATCGTCGACAACCAATACCTTAATCATCATGCACCAAATATGAGGTTAATGCCGCTAGGCGCGGAAAACGCCTTCAGCGCTGAAGCTTTCTGTATATGCAGGGCGCGACGTACGTAAACTTATGCTGAAGCCCGGAAAGGCTTTCGGAGTGACCTATGAAGAGGTACCCGCCAGGCTCCAACAATTTGTAAAATTTATCGACGAGCTTGGCGATGGTGTCTCTGTCGAAATATATCATCACGTTGCGGCAAAAGATTAAATCCATCGGTCCTTTGTAAGGCATCGGATCCATTAAGTTGAAACGCCGAAAAGATATGAGTCTGCGTATTTCAGGGGATATGGTGTAGATATATCCGCCCTTTTCCGCTTGATTTTTCGTCAGGTACTTGGCGAGGACAGCCGGAGGAATATTCTTGGCGCTCTCCGGTCCGTACTGCCCTTTTTTGGCGACGTTCAAAACCTTGGTGGAAAGATCGGTGGCCAACATCCGAAAATCCCCGCCGGCGGAGAAATAATGGCTATTTTCAAAGACCACCATGGCGATGGTGTAAGGCTCTTCCCCGGAAGAACAAGCGGCGCTCCAGATCCTAAGCCTGGGACCCCCGGTTTTGCCGCGCTTGCGGCTCATCTCAAGCTCAGGGAGAAAGGTTTTGGCCATAAAAATGAAGTGCTGCGGCTCCCGCCAAAAGCTGGTCAGGTTTGTGGCCAAGGCGTCCAATAAAAAGACTAGTTCGTCGCCGGAGGAATCGGTCATCACGTATTGGAAATAAGTCTTGAAATTTTTCATCTCCAGCTGGGCGATTCTTTTGGTCAGTCTGGCCCTCACCAGCTCTTTTTTCCCATCGAGAAGATTGATGCCGCTGGTTTTATGAACGAAATTCGCGATGGTCTGGTATTCCGCGTCGGTGAGATCCGGCGGCTGAAAGACCACAGGTCGTTTTATATCGGTTAAATGGCTATCGGCCACTACGAACTCCCAAAAAAGAACATTTACAAAAATAAGTATCAGAAATGCATGAGTTTAAAAAACTATGAGCCAAGAAATCAATGAACTACAAAAATCCATGAATTACGAAAATCTATGCCTCGCTCAAGTCAATGAACTTCAAAATCCATGAGCCTCGAAACTCGACTGCCCTCCGAACGAAACTACTCCGCCGACGCCGCCTCCAGCTCTTCCTCCTCGGAAGGCTTAGGTCCAAAGGTCAATTCCTGATCCGTCAGAATCAAATCGATGTCCAAAATGATTATCACCTGGGTCTTGGTCTTGGCCATGCCTTTGATGTAATCGCTTTTGAGACTGGAGCCGAATTCCGGGGCTGGTTCGATGTCGTCTTGATTGATCGTGATGACCTCGGAGACCCTGTCGACCACTATTCCCATTTGAGTGGGGCCGGAGATGGTGTCGAACTCGATTACGATGATGGAAGTGCGTTCCGTGTACTCCTGCTCGGCCAGCCCAAACTTGAGCCTGAGATCTATGACCGGGATCACTTTGCCCCTGAGGTTGATCAAGCCCTTCATGAACCGAGGTGTCTGCGGCACAGCCGTAATATCCATCATGCCGTTGATTTCCATGATCTTAAGGATGTCTAATCCGTAAAATTCCTCGGCAAGCTCGAAGCGCAAAAATTTCAGATCTTGGCTGCGACCGGCTGATGATTTGTTTTCTTGGTTTGTGTCGTCGTATCTCATAGACCCTACCGAAAACCCGCTCCGGAAAATTTCGTTCCGGAAAATCCCAATCAGGATGATTTCAACAAGGATGATTCCACTGCGGAAAACGCCGCTGCGGAAAATCCCATTTCAGGAAAACATATGGATTTTGACGGAAAAACAATGTCCGAACAAGACACTGCTTAATATCGCTTAAAAACAGAAGGCTTAAATTTCATCAGTCGAAGCTGTCTTTCATCTGTTAACGCTGACTTACATCAGCTATCGCTCGTCTTCAGCTCCAGGACTTGTCGTCCATCTCCCAATCGGCCGTTTCCGAAGGCGGCGCGACGATGGTCATTCCTTCATCGGTTTCAAAAAGCCCATTGATGTCCAAAATGAGGCCTACCCTCCCGTCGCCCAGGATTGTTCCTCCGGCGAGCGTCCGCACGTACTTCAAGCGCTCGCCGAGAGACTTGATGACCACCTCTTGTTTGCCTAGGACCTCGTCCACCATCAAGCAGCGTCTCTGGCCCTCGTTTTCGACCACCACCACCAAAGCCTTGGAGGGATCGGTAGTCGCCCCGGCGACGTTGACCAATCTATCGAGTCTGACCAGAGGCAGCAGGCTTTCTCTGACCTTTATCATCTCGCCTTGATTTTTGACGGTGAAGTACTCTTCAGGTTTCGGCCTGAATGATTGGTTGATTGATATGGTGGGCAGTATGTAGCGGTTGTCGCCGACTCTGACGATCATCCCGTCGATGATGGCCAAAGTCAAAGGCAGTCTGATGGTGAAGGTCGAGCCGTTCTCCGGGACGGAGGTGAAATCGACCTTTCCCCTGAGGGTCTCTATGGATTTTCTCACCACGTCCATGCCCACTCCCCTGCCGGAAATCTCGGTTATGCGGTCGGCGGTGGAAAAGCCCGGTTGAAAGACCAGGTTATGGACGGCGGTCGTGGAGAGCGTTTCTCCCAGTTGGACCAGTCCCTTTTCAAGCGCTCTGGCCATGACTTTTTTGACGTCTAGGCCTCTTCCGTCGTCAGTGAGCTCGATGACCACATTTCCGCCCTGATGATAGGCTTTAAGCAGCAAGCTGCCCTTGGGAGATTTTCCTTTGGCCCGGCGATCGTTGGGCGATTCCAATCCATGATCCAAGGAATTGCGGATCATGTGAACCAAGGGGTCGTAGAGAGATTCGACCATGTTTCGGTCGATTTCAGTGTCGTTGCCTTGGGTTTGAAAATCGACGTCTTTTTCGAAGCGGTGCGCCAAATCTCTGACGAGCCTGTGCATCTTCTTGAAGGTGTTGTTGATCTGCACCATCCTAAGGCTCATGGCGTTTCTCTGGAGTTCCGAGGTGATCCTGGAGACCTGAGCGAGGTCTTTGTTTATTTTCTGTTCCTTCAAGATCTTGATGGACTCGTTGGAGGTGATCAGAGACTGGGTTATGACCAATTCTCCCACCAGATCGATCAAGCCGTCGAGCTTCTGCGTCTCCACCTTGACCGTGTGCGCCGCGGCGCCCGCCGGGCCGGTCAGTCCAAAACCCTCGCTTTGTTTCTGCTCCCTCAAAGCCGCCGCGACTTTTTCCGGGGCTCCGATCTTCTGTTTGAGGATAATCTCGCCCAGTTTAGTCTCTTTTAAATTCGCCTGTATCTTTAGGGCCTTATCGATGTGCTCGTGCTCAAGCAGCCCTATGGAAACCAGAATGTCGCCCAGCCTCCTGCCTTTGTCGACCGTCTCTTGGCGCTTTAAGGCATTATCGAGCTCTTCCTGGGTGATGAGATTTTCTTGGACCAAAATCTCGCCTAAACGCACGCTTCGGACGGTTTTTTGAGCCTGGATCAAGCCGCCTAAGTCGCCTTCGGATATCAGGCCTTTTTCGACCAAGATCTCTCCGAGTTTTTTAGGTTTGCCGGCTATGGCCGCTCCGCTGCGATTGACGCCGGCGAAGGGATCTGCGGTGAGGATTCCCTGGCGGGCGGCCCAGATGTTGTCTTTGAGTTCGGAAAGTTCCGAGGTCTTCCAGCTTGGGTCGACCGACCAGCTGCGCCCGTCGGCGTTTATGCTCAAACAGTTCAGGCCGTTTATCAGAAATGAGCAAGCTTTGAGGAGTATATCGGTGATCAAGGTCGAGTGAGGGATCTGTTCGTTGACCACGTAGTCGATCAGACTTATCGTCTCCGCCGTCAAGCGGGCCAAGTCATCCAAATCCAAAAGGCTGAAGCCTCCCAGTATGGCTCTAAAGCGCGGCAGAGTCTCATGGATGGCCGCCACCGGGTCGGCTTTCTGCTCAACCGTCACCAACATCATCTGAAGGTCTTCCACCGCCTTGGCGAAGTCGGATTTGAAGTAGTCGACCGTCAGCTTCTGGGTGGTCAAGAGCACGTCGCGCCGAGCCTGAGTCGGGGTCGGCACGATGTAGGCCACGCCGTCGCCTTTTTTACGCGGTTTGAAGGCTTCTTTGGGAGGACTCTCTTGCATGTTGGCGAGATTATCCGGCGAAGAGGCTTGCTGGGGCGGGGCTTTGGGAGCGGTCGTCTCGGCGGCGCTCGACTGCTCGTCGGGACTGGGTTTGGCCTCGGAGCCGACTTGTTTGTCCTCGGAGCCGACTTGTTCGGCGGAATCGTCGAGCGGCGCGGCATTGTCCGCTGGCGCGTCCGAAGAAGCGCCAAGATCGATGCTCTTTGATTTCGAGGAATCTTGAAGACTTTGCGTGTCCGGCGGATTTGGAATGTCCGGCGGATTATCAGAGTCCGGCGAATTTGGAGCGTCCGGTGAATTTTGATCGTCTAGAATTTTTTGAGCGTCTAAAAGTGTTTGAGCTTCTTGCGGATTTAAAAGGTCCGGCGATTTTTGAGCATCTAATGAATTTTCAGCATCCGGTAAATTTTTCGTGTCTTGTAAATTATTCGTGTCTTGTATATTTTTAGAGTCTTGTATATTTTTGGAATCCAGTAAAATTTTAGCTTCCAGCTCAAATCCCTCGACGTTGCCCTGAAAGGGAGCTTCGACCGGCAGACACCTCGACAGTTCTTCAAGCAAGCTTAGACCGTCTCCCAATGCTTTGACGGCCTTGTCGGCATCTTTGATTTCGCCGAGGATTAAAGATTTTAGAATTTTATTAAGGGTATCGATTATGGGCTTTGGAACTTTCGATCCCAGCGGGGCGAAAAGCGGCGCGATTTTCTCCAGCTGACCCAGCAAAGAGCTTAATTCCAGAAGGTTTTCCGAAGACATCATGACCAAGTCAAGACTAGCCTTGTTTAAATTTTGGTTCAAACTGTCCGAATCAAAGGTCATGACTCACCATAGCTGAATTTCTGTTCCATACGGACATGAATCTACGGCTTGAACGGAACGACGACGGACGGAACTCCGTCAGGCGATCGGGAAAAAATAGGCCGGGTCGTCGTCAAGCTTCGTCAGGCGTCGTCTCCGCCATAGGCTCAGCTGCGGCAGGCTTGTCGACGGCCTTAGCCCCGCTTCCCAACGTCTCGCTCAATATGGCGAACTGCCAGCGTCGGAGTCGTTCTCGTTCGTCCAAAATCGTATCCACCAACTGGCCGAAGCTGGAAGGCTCTCTGGAGAGATAATCGGTTATTCCGCAGCTTATAGCCTCGATCATTCCCAAAAGCGACGGCCTGGAGGCCAGGACGATCAAGCGGGTCAGGGGCGACTGCAGGTGAACTTCCGAGCCTAAGCTATGATCGACCAACAGATTGCTGTCAGCTACTAGAAAATGAATGCTGTTGGTTTTGATGTAAGCAAGCACTCCAGAGATGTTTTCCACCACGGTGACGCTGAACCCTTCTCTCTCCAGGTCCGTAACCAACGGGGCGATGAAAGACGGATCTCTTTCGACGATCACAATATGCATATTACCCTGCTTAAATCTTCGCCAAATAGGTAAATATCATTGATCAAAACGACGTTAAAAGAAAAAATGCGGGATTCCATCAAATAAAGACTTTTAACATCTGAATTTACCGCTTTTAAAGAACCGAAATCAATTATAGGCGAAATTTCGACAATGCAGCCGTCAAGTAGCCCTTTACCGCCAAAAATGAATGACGATGATAAATATTACTTCAAAGGGCGCTATAAATCAACCTAGACGGCCCGCCAGGCAACTTTTAAATCCATAAAATCGCGAAATTATTAATTTTTTTCCTCCGCAAAAAACGGCGCGATTTCAAACATCAATATAGGCATAGGAGAACGCAAAAAATTATGGTTTTAACTTTTTTATTGACATTTGCCGTCATCAAAGTCAACAATTGTCGACGGCCCAAAAAATTCGGGCAAGACTAAATCTGCAAAGTCGAGAAAAGTGATGCCTAAACTAAACAATGGCTTAAAGTCAAAAAAAAGAAGAAAACATTTTGATTATGGTCAAGAAGCACAAAATATTTATGATTCTTATATGGTAAAAATTGATGAGCTGTTAAAAAAAGATGGCACAAAAATTGGCGATATAGAAATTTTATATGCTGAAATAATTAAAGAACTTGACGATTTAATTATTAAGATGCTTAAAGACCATCAAAGACTACCAAGAGAGTGATCATTAACATATGCCAAAACGAGTCAAACAGTTTTTACGACGTAGTCATCCCATATATCGCTGTTTTAATTTTGCCCTTAACCTCTAAAGATGTCGAGACCTTTTACATCCCACATCATTGCAGGTCTTTTCAATCTTTCTTGCGCCGCTGATCCATCGCCGGCGTCGATCATTGCGGTTTCGAGCATTGCGCTTCAGATATATAAATCTTGTTTTCCATACTCTTTATAGTCGATATAATTTCTGCGATTTCTTATATGATCGATGCGTAAAAACCCCATTTTACGAATTTTTTATTTTTAACCGACTGGAATCATTTATAAAACATTTTCTAGTTTGCCGATTTTAGGACTTTTTGCACTTCGATCTTATATAATTTGATGATTCACCAATTTTATGCTTATCACCATATCTCTTTCCCTACCGGATCGCCCCAATCAGTCATTTCCGTTTCATAGCTTGCCGTAAAGCCCTCAAATAGCTCCTGTATGGTCTTACGCGTTTGGGGATCAGCTTTTTTTATGATGACGCCATGATTCTCCACGACGATTTCTAAGGCGTCATGCTCGCCAATCCCCGCACTTTCCAGCAAGCGTTTCGGTAAAAGTATTCCCTGCGAATTTCCCCATTTTACGATTGTCGCTCTCACAAAAGCGCCTCCAATTGTTTATGTCGATTTTGTTTTTGTTTTGATAGGGAAGGAAATCGTAATATCTTGACTTCCGGTCGAATTTCCGGTTGCAGTGAAGGTCGGCGGCGTGGAAAGACTATCGATTAGGTGGAGCTTGGCGCAATCGGCAGGATTTGCAAGCTTTGCAGCGAAAGAGGGATGGTTGGTAGTCTTCGATCAAATCAAGATGAAGCCTTGGGCGAAGATATGCAAACATTCCACGAAAAACTGTTCAAAATATTTTAGACGCCGTTTTTTAGATTTTTTGGCTTAGATGTCTAGTTTAGATGTCTAGTTTAGATAGCTAGTTTAGATAGCTGGGTTATATGCCTGGTTTAAATAGCTAGTTTAAATATTTGGGCCGGCGATTGCAGCAAACTAATGTTCCTGAGGCAAATCGCCGGCCCAGATTATCTTTGAAGCGTTTTAGCGGCAAGAACTCAGCTCTCATGCTTGGGGGCCGGTCTTTCCTTAGTCGATGCCCGACCGAACAGATCCTCTCCCCGCCAAAGATGGAACAGCTCTCTAGCCTTCTGAAACAGCGCGTAGACTAAGGGTATGATCACCAGACCAATGGTGCAGGCCGCAATCATTCCTCCAAAGACGGCTATGGAGACGTTTTGACGGGAGGCGGCGCCGGGACCGGAGGCCAGCACCAGAGGGGCAAGACCGGCCAAAAAAGCCAGAGAGGTCATGATGACCGCTCTGAATCTCAGAAAAGCCCCATTTGAAGCGCTCTCCTTGATGGTTTGGCCTTCGGCCCTGGCGTCTTTGGCGAACTCCACGATTAAGATGGCGTTTTTGCTGGCCAAGGCTATAAGGGTGACTATGCCTATCTGGACATACAGCCCTAAACTTAAGTTGGCCAATTTTATGGCGATCATGGCCCCGTAAATCGCGGCTGATATAGAGATGATGACGCCCAAGGGAATAGTCCAGCTCTCATAGAGCGCCACCAAAAACAAATAAGCGAACAAAAACGAGAGCACGAACAGATAAACGGTCTGACCTGCCGATTCCTTCTCTTGGAAAGTCGAACCGGTCCATTGGTAGCCTATATCCGTAGGAAGAGTCTTAGCGGCGTTCTCCATGGCCTCGATGCCCGCCCCAGTGCCTAGCCACGGTTTGCCGCTGCCCATGATGTTGGCGCTTCGGTAGTTGTTGTAGCGGGTTATGTTTTGAGGACCGGTGGAGAGTTCAAGCTTGATGAGCGACGATAAGGGAACCATCTCTCCGGAGCTGGAGCGCACTCTTATGGCGTAAACATCGGCCACATTCTCCCGGTTGAAGTCGGAACTCATCAACTTGACCTGCCAGCTGCGCCCCCTATAGTTGAAATCGTTCACATAATAGCTGCCCAAAAAGATCTGAAGCGAATTGAAAATATCGGAAACCGCCACTCCCAATTGGATGGCCTTGTCTCGGTCCAAATCCACTTTCAATACGGGAGTGTCCGCGTTGAAGAAGGTGAAGGCCATCAGCATCCTTTCATCCTGCATGGCCGCTCCGATGAACTTTTGGGCCTCGGCCGCCAACTCCGAAGGCGGCCGGCCGGCAAAGTCCTCCAAAACGAACTCAAAGCCGCCTACCGAACCCAGACCAATGATCGGCGGAGTGGTGAAAGCCACGCAAGTGGCGTCCAAAATGGAACTCAGCATGATGTTGAGCTGATTTTGAATGTAGAGGATATTGGTTTCAGGGGTGGTTCTAAGATCATAATCGTCTAATCCGACGAACATGAAGGCGGCGTTGTCCTGGATGCTGAAGTTGACGACGTTTATGCCTAAAATGGCCATTACTTGATTGACGCCTGGGAGTGAAGAAGCTATCTTTTCGGCTCTGCTCAAAACTTCTCTGGTCTTATTGAGCGGGCTGCCTTCCGGAAGACCAATCTGAATTATTAGGACCCCCTGATCTTCATCGGGCAAAAAGCCCGAAGGGGTGACCTTGAGAAGACCGTAAGAAGAGACCAGACAAAAGCCCGCCACCACCAGTCCAAAAAATGAGCGCCTCAGAAGCACCTTTATCAAAGCGAGGTACTTGGCTCTTGTTCTAGACACCAAGCCTTGAAAGGCCCGGACGATGAAATTGGGCAGCTTCTTTTCAGGTTTCAAAAGAATGGCGCACAGCGCGGGGCTTAAGGTCAAAGCGTTGATCGCCGAGATGAGCATGGAGACGGAAATCGTGACGGCGAACTGCTGGTAAAGCTTTCCGGAAAGACCGGGTATGAAGGCCACCGGCACGAAGACCGACAGAAGCACCAAGGCGATGGCGACGATGGCCCCGGTAATCTGCCCCATAGCCTTGATGCTGGCCTCCCTGGGAGGCAAATTTTCCTCCCTCATGACCCTTTCGACGTTTTCCACCACCACTATGGCGTCGTCGACGACGATGCCGACCGACAGCACCAAGGCCAAAAGGGATATAGTGTTGGCGGAAAAGCCCACGGCGTAAAGGACGGCGAAAGTGCCGATCAGAGAGACAGGGACCGCGACCATGGGAATGAGAGTGGCTCGCCAAGAGCCTAAAAAGAGGTAAACGACCAAGATGACCAAGGCCATGGCTATATAGATGGTTTCTTGAACCTCTTGAATTGAAGAGCGGACGAACTTCGTCGCGTCGAAGATCTCCAATATCTCCATATCAGCCGGAAAACGCGGTCTCATCTCTTCGATTATTTTGTCGACTTGGGCGGCCGTGGCTATTGCGTTGGAACCCGCGTTCTGAGTGAGCATCATGCCGGCGGAGTCGCGGCCGCGGAATATGCCTCTTGGGGCGTAATCCTGGCTGCCCAGGACGATGGTCGCGATGTCGCCCAAACGGAGCATGCTTCCGTCCGGATTATGGCGAATGATTATCCTTTCGAATTCATCCGAAGTGCTCAAACGACCCGTAGCGGTCAAGTTGAAATGGAGTTCCTGTCCCTTGGGAACCGGCGCCCCTCCGACCTCGCCGACCGCCGCTTGAATGTTTTGGGATGAAAGAGCCGCTATGACGTCGGAAGGAGTGACGTTCAAGGGCGCCATGCGGTCCGGGTCCAGCCAGATGCGCATGCTGAAGACTTCGCCGAAAAAATTTATCGAGCCTACGCCAGGCACGCGCGTTAGGGGATCGACCAAATTGTTGCTGACCCAATCGCCCAGCTCCAAAGAAGAAAGCGTTCCGTTAGGGGAATGAAAGGAAAAAGCCTTTAAAAATGAAGAGGTCCTCTTATCTACATTCAATCCCTGACGGATGACCTCGGTCGGCAAACTCGGTTCGGCTTGTTTAAGTCGATTTTGGACGTTGACCATGTTTAGGTCGGGATTGGTGCCGATCGCAAAGGTCACCGTCAAGGTGTAGGTGCCGTTGTTGGACGACTGGCTGCTCATATAAAGCATTTTGTCGACGCCGTTCATGGCGCTTTCGATAGGCTGAGCGACCGTGCTTTCCAACGTGTCCGCGCTGGCGCCGGGATACACCGCCCAGACGGTGACCGAAGGCGGGACGATATCCGGAAACTGGGCTACAGGGATGGTAAGCAAAGCCAGAAAACCGGCGATGCTTATTATCAAGGCGATGACCACGGCGAAGCGAGGTCTATCGATGAAAATCCTCGACAGCATTACTGCGCTCCTCCCTCGGACTCGCCCTCGGACGGTTGATTGTCGGGAGAAGAATCCTGATCCGCCGAATCCGGCTGGTCGGCGGGAACGTCCACCACCATAACCGACGCTCCGGGCCTTAGCCTAGAACCGGCCGACATGAGTCCCAAGACGACCACTTTCTCGCCTGGCTCCAAACCGGAAATCACCTCAAATCCATCTTGAAATTCGTCGCCGACCACCACCGTCCTTAATTCGGAAACCATAGCCGGCTTGCCGTCTTCTCCAATTTCTCCGTCCGGCGAGGGAGCGGTCAAGTAAACGAAACTGGTCCCCTCGCTAGTCATAAAGGCTGCTTTGGGAAGCAGCAAAACCTGCCTGGGTTCTTTAGGGGTGATGTTGACCACCACCGACTGCCCAGGGAGCAAGACCCCGCCCGGGTTGGGGAAACGGACCTTTATCTTGATGGTGTCGGTGTTGCGATCGACTTCGGGAGCGACGTAGACTATCTCGCCGATGGACTCGTACTCGTACTTGCCGCTGATTACGATGGAGACCTTCACGTTGTCTATGGTCGCGCCGGGAAGGCCGCTTCTCTCGTCGCCGAATCGAGACAGTCCCATAACCGAGTCTGAAATGCCGGTGGTCACTTCCACCTGGTCTATAGCCACTACTGAAGCTAAAACGTCGCTCTCGGCCTTTATGAAGTTTCCTTCAGAGAAAGGCGAATCGCTCACCTTTCCGTCAAATGGCGCTTTGATGGTGGTGTACCGCAGATTGAGATCCGCTTGCTCAAGGCGGGCCTGAGCCGCCTGCAGGGCGGCTTTGGCCACATCCAAAGCGGCGGAGGCGTTGTCGAGCTCGGATTTAGGGGTGCTTCGTTTATTGTAGAGATCGCTGGCGCGGTTAAAGTCCAAAGTCGCCCGGTTGAGTTGGGCCTGGGCGGAAGCCACATCCGCTTGAGCGGCCGACAGGCCGGCTTTGTATTGGTCGGGTTCGATTTGAAAAAGCAACTGACCGGCCTTCACCAAGTCGCCTTCCTGAAAGCTCTTTTCCAAAAGAAAACCGCTCACCCTAGCTATCAAATCGACTCTTTTGTCTGCGGAAACCAGACCTAAGACCTTAAGAGTGGAGATCGCCGAGGCCATTTGCATTTCATGCAAGACCACCGGCTGGGCAAAGTCCTCTCGCTCCGGGGCGGGTCTTAGAAAGCTGACGCCGATGACGGCGGCGGCCACAGCTACTATAAGCAGCGGGATTAGGACGAAAATCCATTTTTTTACCATTGTGCTTGGAGACATATTAGAAGGCTTTTGCCACAAACTCCTTTCACCTGAAGCCTGCTCAAAATCATAGCTCGAAAGTCGAAACTACAGCTCGAAAGCAATATTCTTAGTTCTGAGCAGCCCATTAAAAAACGCGAACGAAAAAGCGCGAACGAATGCGAAAAACAGCTCGGTGGAGCGATTGACCGATAGTCGGCTCTAATCAAAAAAAACGATAAAAGCCAATAAATTGCGCAACAAGAGAAAACCGTCAGATCTCAAAAATATTTGAGATAAAATGACGCTCTACTGATTAACCTTGTCGATCCTTAATATTGACTTTATCGATAATATTGACTTTATTGATCCTTAATGTTGACCTTGTCGATCCTTAAGACTGACCTTGAGCCTTTTGGCGGAAAAGAGACTTGAACTCTTATGTCTTTGATTGAAGACGGCAAATCGAGGAAATTGAACCCAACTTAGCAGCGGCATTTGGACTGAATCAGCCGTTGACGATTCTCGGCGGCCCGCTAAAAAAGCGGCTGGCCTTAATGTTTAAGTTAAGAACAACCTTTCTATATTAGCAAATTTAGACTATTTTGCAACAAAATTTTAAATTTTTTTACTATAATTTTTTAAGTGATTCTCGCGCTGGGGCTTTTTCGGAGCGATCTCATTCCTCTCAAAAGGCGTCCAAAACGCGCTCAAAAGGCGCCCAAAAAGGTTTCCCCAAAAGGCTCCATGGAGGCGCCCAAACGGCGCCGCGAAACTCGCCGGACGATGTCCCTAAATTCTTTGCCGATTAAGGCCGGGCGCGGCGCTCTCAATTCCCGGACTGACGCATATCTTTAATTTTTGCCGCAGCATCCCTTTGGCTGCCTCACTTGAACGACTGACGATCCCATGTCGCTTTGTGAAAGTAGAGTTGTAATTATTCTATCACATATTCTATAATAGTAATATATGTAAATTTATCATAGTATAAATACTACCAGGATAAAGCGGAAAGGAAAAATGATGGACAAGGCGAATCAAAGATATAAGGAGCTTGGGGATTTTTTGAAAACGCGTAGAGCCAAGATACTGCCGTCGCAAGTAGGTCTGCCTGAAAGCCCTCGACGACGCGCGCCAGGTCTCCGACGCGAAGAGCTGGCTTATCTTTCCGGCATAGGCGTGACATGGTATACATGGCTTGAGCAGGGGCGTCACATAAAGGTGTCGGCGCAAGTGCTCGAAAACCTATCAAGGGTATTGCTGCTTGATAGACAAGAGACTTTGCACCTCTATACGCTTGCCCAGCAAACCCCGCCCACGTATTTTCCCGATCGCGATCAAACCGTCAACCCGATGCTGCAGCATGTGTTGGACAGTTTGGAGTTTTCTCCGGCGGTCATCGTCGATATGCGGTCCAACGTCATTGCGTGGAATAATGCTATGGCGAAGATTTTGCTGGATTTCAGCAAAATGACTCCTTCGAGACGAAATATGCTTTGGAATTTCTTTACGGATGAACAATACAAGAAGATGTTCGATAATTGGGCGCTTATCGCCCGGAGCGCAATCGCCCAATTTCGCTCGACTTGCGGAAAGTATATCGATGATCCTTGGATTATGGAATTTGTAAACGATCTCAGACGTGAAAGCAGGGAATTTGATTTATGGTGGTCTCTGCACGAAGTCAAATCTGAACCGGAGACGATCAACGTTTATAGTCACCCGACTTTAGGGCAATTATCTTTCGAGCATACGAAGTTCAACATTTCGGGCAACGCCAATCTGATGATGGTCATACATACGCCTACTTCCGAAACAGATACGAAGCAAAAGATAATACGATATTTAGGCCTCTGAAAAAATAATCATGACGAATTCCTTGCCGGCAGCGAGAAAGTCGTCTATTTCGCGCGATTAAAATTTGGCCGCTCAAAATAGTGAAGTATGTTTTCGCTTCAAGCTCGCTAAAAGCTCGCTAAAATCACGCATTCATGACAAGGGGCTTATTTTTGCCGTAATGCGGGAAATTGATTTCTTTCTCTTTTTTTTTGATGCGACATTCAAAGCGCTTCTGATTCTCTACTTTCTTCATTCTTTCATGTTATCATGTCATCATGTTCTCGGGGCCGCATGAATCGTTCAAAGGCAATGCGGCTTGAGGCGAAGCTGCGCAAAAACGCTCGCGAACGCGAGCCATGCCGACTGAGAAAAGAGCAATCGCAAGCTGCTCCCTCCGCATCGCCATAGCCGCATCGCCATAGCCTCGCAGAGTCCACGACAGTTTGCGAAGACCGCGCAGCAGGATTTGAAACCGTCGGAGAGGGTCGTGCGCTTTGAAAAGAGGCGCCGAACTCCGTCAGAAGACGATATCGCGACGCGTGTGGGATTTATCGCACTCAGAACTTAAACCAAAACCGGCGAATCTTTCTTCAACGGCGACTTCCGGCATAGCGAAATTTTCCTGAGGACGCTTATATGCCGACTCCTGCGCTCTCAGGGCAAATACCGCCTCGCAGTCGGAGTTTCGCTCCTGTCGGAGCGAAAGAAATGATTGGTGAATATGACCGAGAATGGTTTTATAACTGGGCAGGAATTGCTCAATGCAATCGAAAATCAAACGGCTTCTTCCGACGGAAAATTTCAGAAGCGCGACTTTGTAAGTCCGCTGCTGAATTATTGCCTTGACGGCAATTATTCGGCTCGCATCGGAATGGTCTACGGGCTTCGTTCAACCGGCAAGACGGTCGGCATGCTGCAAGCGGCCGAGGAACTGATCAAGCGAGGTCATAAAGTCGCCTACGCCCTATACGATTACGACGGCGCCGCCATGAGCGAAGCTAACCGACAGATGCTGTCCTTGGTCAAGGACGGCTATAAATTCTTTTTTATCGACGAAGCCTCTTATTTGTCAGGATTTTTAAACCAATCGGCGAACTGGGCGGATACTTTCATGCCCGTAAACAAAATCAAAATCGTAATCACAGGCGCCGATAATTTTTTGTTGAATGCCGCGCAAATGACATCTTTATTTCATCGCTACGTTGAGTTTTCGTCGAACTGGAATAGTTTCTCCGAATTCAAGAGCATCACCGGGAAATCATTCGCCGAGTATAAGCGCACAGGCGGGATTTTTACCGATGAATCCATGCCGAAGTTCATTCGCTCGGCGATCGTCGATAATTTGATT
>JAISZP010000149.1 GCA_031269135.1 Deltaproteobacteria bacterium
TTAATCTGGCCTTTGAATCCTTAAACCTCGACAAAGATCCCGCCTCTTTCAGAAGACTGCGCCAGTCTTACCTTTTGAAAAAGCCGTCGAACGCCTACCAAAATTCTCTGCTCCTTCGCAACAAGCTTGAAATCCAGCAAAAAAAAGAAGACCGCTTGGCTGAGAGCTACTTTGAATACTTGGCTCAAAGCGCACATTGGCCGGCAAACGGAGCGGACAAATCCAAGATTCTCTCCGCCGCGCCGCTGGCGGCCAAAAACGTTCTGCTGGGGCTTATCGACGTCGCCATCAACAACAACCTGACCCAGGCTTCTTGGCTGATAGGTTCAAATTACAAACAGATGGAGATCGACTCCGAGGGCAAAATATCAGTCAAGCCTGTCGGTCGAAGCCGTTTTTCCCGTTCAAACTTCATCCATCTTTTGGGCTGCGTCTCGGCCGAATCTCTGGATCTGCCCCCGCTTTTGGAAAGAACCCGGCCGAAGTCCTTCAAGTACCCCGCCATGGCTCACGGCGACATGGTCAGACCTAAGATGTCCATCACCAATTTAATCAGCTTGGATAACTTCAAAAGCCACATCCTGCCGCTGCTGACGCCCACCCTGCTGGAGAGAGCCTACCTTTTTTCCCTCAATAAAGCCGAATTCCAAACTTCCGGACATATAAGCGTAGAAGGAATCATCGTCAAATTAGACCGCTTGGACGGCTTGGAGCCGGAGCAGCATTCACGCTGAGACCATCCGCGCGGCTGGGCAAATGGGCGACCGATCGGTCGGTCGGTCGGTCGGGCCGCCGCCGACCTCGGGCGCGTCTGCCGTCGACATGACCGAGCTTGTCGACATGGCGGATCTTGTCGATATAGCCGAGCTTGTCGACATGACCGAGTTTGCCGACATGGAGGATCGCGTCGATATGTCGGATCGTGTCGACATGGCGGATCATATGGCGATAATTGAATGATAATAGTAGAGGCAAAAAAAATTGCGGCCTCGTATTCCAAATTTCTCATTTTTGTGATAAAGACTTATCTGTGTGGGGATTAGACGCCAATCTCCAGTTTCGCCGATTTTCTCCGCACCGACGTCAAGCGGCGATTCGCCAGTCAAGAAGGTCTTTTTAGCAACTCAGCATTCCCTGCCGTCCGCGATTTTCAGACGGCGAGAAAAGTCAGGTTCCATTGGCAAAGCAGGCTACTCCTCAACCAACCACAGGCGCTCAGTTATGTTGTCCGGTTTGCGGCATAATGGTCAAGCTGCCGGCGACCGAATGCCCCCAGTGCAAGGCGAACCTTCGTACCGGCGAAAAACCGGAGGAATACGTACCGCTTTGGAAGCGAAAAAAAACGAAGACCTTGATCATTTTGGGAATTATCGCGATGCACTTTGCAGGTTACGCCATAATTTCATCTCAAACCGATGAAGGCGTCTGGGCGTGGTTTAGCGAAAAGTTCAACTTGGCGGGTTGCACCGAACCCAGAAACATGTGGGACGACTTCGACCAAAATGAATTTGAATCTTCCGTCAAATCCGGCTACTCCGAGTGGAACAAAAATAAAAACAACCGTAACGTCGGGCAAGCCGTCAGACCTGAAACCCCTCAAGAAGCGGCCCGATCCGACTCCGAAAAGCTCTTGACGCGCGACAATCAAAGCTATTTCGCCGCCACCCTCACATCTTCCGGGCCCTCGAAAGACATCAAGCCGCAAGATAACTGGTACTCTTCATTAATGGGAGAATGGGACGTGGCTTACATCACCGGGGCGCAAACAGCTCAGGAAGTGGTCGTGGCCGGCGAATGGACGTTTGCCTGGATAAACGATGGACAGGCGCTTCAGGACGTGCTGACGGTGCCGTATCGCTGGCAGTCTCCGCCCAAAGGCTTCACCCCGGTGACCACCACCACTGTCCGCACTTTCAACCCCAAAAAAAATCAGTGGGAGGGCTTCCATATCGGAGACGGCCAAATGGTCTTCTTCGGCGCCGTACGGCCCACTTCGACGCAAATCATGGAACATTATCAGCCCGAGGGTCTGCCTTTGACGGTGTGGCTATTTTCCGAATTCACCAACGACGGCTTCAAGGTCACCATCAATCAATCAAATAACGGCGGGGCAAGCTACGTGAAAGTGGCGGATATCTGGGCAAAAAAACGCTCTACCGTCATCCCTTGATTTAAAGGCTTTTTAAATGCCTCGCCCTTGCATCGTCGTGGCCGAAATCGGCTCCAATCACGGCGGCGACCCGGTTCTGGCCGAGAAAATGGTTAAAGGCGCAGCCGAAAGCGGCGCCGGGTGGATTAAATTTCAAGCCTATAAGACTGAAAATTTCCTTCACCCTCAAAGCCCATATTTTTCCGAGCTAAAAAATGAAGAACTCCCGTTTGAGAGTTATTTTCGTCTAACGGATCTCGCTCGCCGTTTAGGCCTCAAAGTTGGGTTGACCATATTTTGCCCTATGGGTTTGGCTTTGGCCGAAAAAGCTGGAGCTGACTTCATCAAAATCTCTTCAGGGGATCTGACTCACCATAACCTCATAAAAATAGCCTCCAAAAGCTCTCTGCCGCTTGTATTGTCCACCGGCGCCTCAAACGAAGATGAAGTGAACGCCGCTTTATCTTTGACGGGAAACAATTTCTTCGCTTTGCTTCAGTGCACATCCCTCTATCCCGCACCCATGGATCTTTTAGATTTAGCCGTCATGAAGCGTTGGCTGGAGATGGAAAGACCTGCCGGCTTTTCCGATCATAGCTTAGGTCCCATGGCTTCGCAGATAGCCGCCGGGTTAGGGGCGGCGATGGTGGAGAAACACTTCACCATCGACCGCGCTCTCAAAGGAGGCGACAATTTTATGAGCGCCGCCGCTGACGAGTTTAAGGCCATCTTAAATTCCATCCCTTCGGAGTACGACTCTATCAACCGGCAAAAATTCATTATCGACAGGGAAAAAGACATTTTCGACCAGGAAAAAGTCGTTATCGACCGAAAAAAAGTCAGTATCGACCAAGAAAAATTCGGTATCGACCAGCAAAAAATCATTGAAAAAATCATGGGCTGCAGCGAAAAAACGGTCAAGCCCGGAGAAGAGCCGGGCTTGATCAGGCGAGTCGCGGTAGCGGCCAGAAACATAAAGGCCGGCGAGATGATTGATCTGGAAGACGTCATCTACTTACGCCCGCCTTGCCGGAGCGGTCCTTTCATACCGGCTGACGCGCGGCTTTCGAGCTTAAAAGCGCTCTCCGACATCCACGGCGGCGAACCTATTTCATTAAACGACGTGGAAGGCCCGATTTCATGAACGCCAAGAACATAAAAACCAAGGATGAAGGCGATGCGGCCTTCTTGGCTCTCGGCATTTCCCATCTTTTCGAAAGGTCTTACCCTATTTCTTATGAACTTTTTTCGTTAGTCAAGGCGTTCGAGATAAAAACTCTCCCCGAACCAGGCTGGCTTCCGTCTATTAAAGAACGGGTTTTCCACTGGGGGTTCGGGCTGGTGGAAACGGGCTTTGAAAAGGCGTTTAAAAAAATAGCGCCTTACCTTCAGTGGAAAAAGATCGCCCTCTTTAGTTGCGATCTGGGTCCGGCCGCCGTCAGCCGTCAAGGAGTCTTCCCGCTCTCGGAAACGCTCTCTGCGAACAAGATCCTAAAGAGGGCGGAACAATCCCTAGCTGTCGTAAAATCGCTTTATGACGGATCGATAGCTGCGGAGAACTACAATTATTACCCGACCGGGTTATATGAACACATCTGTCGGCCTGATTTCATCGGTCGATTTCTGGAAAAATTCGATCTCGGTTTAGTCTTGGATCTGGCGCATGCCGCCATCAGCGCCTGGAACCTCAAGCTCGACTTCACCAGTTACCTAAAAGAGCTGCCTTTGGAGCGGGTGGTGGAAATCCACCTCTCCAGGCCTTACATTCCGCCTAAAAGCGGCGCTCTGGCCGTAGATGCCCACCAAAAACCCGCAGCCAGAGAATTTGAATGGCTCAATGCCGCCTTGAGACTGCTGCCGAAACCAGATCAGCGCCCTTTGATAACGGTTGAATACTATGGCGACCTAAAAGAACTTTTAGGAGTATATAAAACTGTTTCAGAGATGATTAAGCGATGATTGACGGCGTGAAATTTTACTTGAATGAAAATGATGAATCTTGCAATCGATATTGCAATGAATCTTGCAATGATGTTTTTCTGATTAATGAACTTTTTTTAGTTGGCCCCATGCTGATTTG
>JAISZP010000172.1 GCA_031269135.1 Deltaproteobacteria bacterium
TTTTTAGAACTCTTTGCGGACTCTTTTTGCAGTCGTCAAAGAACCAAAAGTTTTCTTCGCCTACGCCATGGCTTCTAAAGCAAGGCAAACATCTTTTCTCGCCGAAGGCCAAAGCGGCCGTCAATGGTTGGTATATTATGGGTTATGTAGTAAGGAGAGCCGCCACTTCGATAATAGACGGGACAATTCTCGAGGGTTTGATAAACCTGTTGAGAAAGACTTTTCATGGTCAAGTGGTCATTATCACTCAAAATTACAAGGTAGTTCAAGTTGAACGCAAGGAAAATTTCAATCCTGAAGAATTGCTGGTTCCAGAGTTGAGCTTGGAAGAAACGGGATTTAAACCGCAGGCGGTCAGGGAAAAAATAAAACAGGCCCTCAAGGGTCTGGAATTTGGACAGGTAGTGTTGGTCATCAAAAAGGGACGTTTAATCCAAATTGAGCGGCATTTGAAGGAACGTTTCACCGACCTTCAAGGTCTTGGCGGAGACGGCATCTAAAACTCAAACGCCTTGGCGCTTTCCGGCCCTAAGAGTCGAACTTTTCTCCAAATAAGAGTTTGTTCCGGCGCAATTGGGTTTAGCTGGCGGGTTTAACAGGCCAAGCCTTTAATAGAAAGAGGGGACCCTAAGGGTCCCCTCTTTTTGTTGCGCTCCATTTCATTCGCTATCTATTCGACTTGCCGTATCTTTAACTCGCTGTCCAATTCCCAATATCCGGGCATCAAGCTGACGCCGCCGATCTTGTTCGTCGGACGATTTTTATCGCTGAGCGCATAAGGGATTAAATATTAAAGTTTTCTGCAATTTGCGGACTCTTGGGTCTTGACTGGCCTTAGGTTTTTAGGTTCTTGCGTTCTTGGGATCTGGGGATTTTTGGTTGACTATTTTGATTTTTTAGTCTAATAATTATGGTCAGGGCAGTTGATAAAACTTTCTTCAACTGTGCAGTCACTCATGCCGCTGTCGCCTGCGAAAGCCAAGATCCAAGAGTCCGTAGCCAGGAGCGCCAATGAAAAAGCTTCCAACAAGCATCGCTGATTTTCAGCAATTACGCTCGCAAGGCTATATTTACGCCGACAATACCGAGCTAATCCACCAACTGGTGAAACAAGAGAAACGTTGCTTTCTTTCCCGTCCCCGTCGTTTCGGCAAGTCGCTTCTCGTAAGCGCCCTTGAAAACATCCTCAAGGGCCGACGTGAGCTGTTTGAGGGTCTTTGGATCGACGGCTCCGATCACGATTGGTCTCCTCGTCCGGTCGTTAAACTGAGCATGGATTCCGTGAAAACGATGAGCGCCAAGAGACTTGAAAAAAATATAATCGACAAATTGCAAATTTTTGCCGAATCTGAGCAGTTGCCGCCGTTAAAAGGCCGCAAGCCGTCCATAGTTTTTGAATCGCTTATTTTGAAACTGAGAGACAAGCATAAACCGAAAGGAGCAGATGTTTTTTCCGGCCAAAAAGTTGCCGTACTCATCGACGAGTACGACGCCCCGATTACCCATGTCATTGCCGACCCAGCGCTTGCTGAAGAGTGCCTCGCTGTGCTCAACGAGTTTTATGGCGTTCTGAAGACAGCCTCGGATCGCCTCGGCTTTATTTTCGTCGCTGGAGTCACAAAGTATGACCATGCCTCTATATTTTCCGCTCTCGACCACTTGGATGATTTGACCTTAAATGAGCGCTATTCAAGCATCTGCGGATTTAAAGTTGAAGAGTTCGGCGATTTGTTCTCTGAGCATCTGGAGAATATCCTCGAGCAGTTCGTCGACTCGGGACAATTGCCCGTAGGGAGCGCCGCCAACAATTTAAGAGAGGCGATTGTTGAGCGTTATGACGGCTATTCATGGGATGGAAAGACAAAGATCCTAAATCCGTGGTCTGTTCTCAAATGCCTAAGCGACAAGAAATTTAAGAATTATTGGAGCATGACCGGCGCTCCCACCTTTCTGGTCGACCTGGTCAAGGAGCGCGTCAAGAACTTTGGTTTCGAGAAGGAAAAGTTTACGCTCAGCGACGAGAGCAATGCGCTCAACCTCGACGACCTAGATCCCATCATACTATTGTTTCAGTCAGGATATCTGACGATTAAGCGAACGGAGCATAAAGGCGATTGGAGATATCTCCTTGGTTTTCCCAACATGGAGGTGATTGCAGCTATGGCTCCGCCGCTGCTTTTGGGGGAGAGTTTGGCCGGCGATATTTCGTTGGCGACAACTGAGGCCAAGGCCATGCGCCGATGCCTGATTGACCGAGACGCTTTCGGCTTTCAGAAGGCTTGCGAATCCTTCCTCGGTCTTTTGCCCCAAGCTGGTATTTTGCCTCATGACGCCTACTATCATAACATCATGATTATGGCACTTTTATTTTCCGGTCAAGAACTTTCGTCCGAGTCGGCTGCGGCCTGGGGAAGGCGGGGCATTCATTTTAAGGCGAAGGAGACAGGAGATGAGTACATAATAGAACTCAAACACCTAAATATTCAAGACGACGCGTCGCGCGAGACGAAAAAAAGAAAAAAGAAATCCAGGCCGTGCGTGGAGGCTGAGATCAAGAAACTGGTTGACGAGTCTCTCAAGCAAGTTATGGACCAGATGGAGGAGAATCTGCATATGAAAAGGTTTCCTGGGGCTGATGACAGGATCTGGAAAGCGGCTATCGTCTTTATGAGCGGCGGAGGGGTCGCTGCAGCCTTTGAAGAGGCGTCTAACCGGCCTCTGGTCAATGCTGCGCGGAAGACGGCCAAGGATATCGGCTCGAGTCCATTAGAGCCGACAAATGGATCCAACAAGGGGATCTAACCAGGGGATCTGACAAAGGGCTCCGACAAGGGGACTAGACCAGTGGACCTGACCAGATAGCAATCCAAATATTTTTATGTCGCCGCTCTTATGGCGAAATCGCTCAGACTTTTCTTCAAATGAGAGTTTGCTTCGGGGCTATTGATTTAAATTGGTGGTTTTAACTGGTGGGTTTAGCTGGCGGATTTGACTGGTGATTTTAACAGGCCAAGCCTTCAACAGAAAGAGGGGACCCGAATGGTCCCCTCTTTAGCTTGCCGTCTATAGTCGGCGATAGTATTGGACTATTTCGACTTACGCCATTAAAATTTTCCCTCCTAAAGCCGCCGAATCATCTTTTTTGATTAAAGCCGATAATCGTTTTTGGTGCGGAAAGGTTTGCTGGTGATGTAATCTTCCAAGCGTCTGAGTTTTTTTTCGATTTGATTAGAGCGGTTTACAAGGCCCTCCACTAAGGCTTTGGGGTCAGCTCGACCTAAAAGGACTGTTTCCTTGGCCCTTTCGCTTGTCGGTCTTACCTTTGGTTCCTTCGGCATTACGATAGCCGCGGCGAAATAGATGATCACCATAGGCCAGAAGGCAAGCAAAAGCGAGATCAATATCACGGCCAAACGTAAGTAGAAAGGAGATATCTTGTAATGGTCCGCCAGGCCTCGAATAACCCCTAAAAAAAGACCGTGCGGTGATTTGTAAGGGCCGTTGATGGAAATCTTAGCTAAACTCATATTTGCTCTCCCTTGGCATGATGATTGCGGAAGCGATGTAAACCAATATTACGGGCCAGAACGCAAAAATGACGCCAATGGCTATGGTGATTGCTCTAAGCAGGAAGGTCGATATCCCAAAGTGCTCGCCTAATCCTCGGAGCACCCCCAGAATTAAACCCCTTCGGGAGCGGAAAGGTCCGTTAGATGCGAAAGATTTGATTTTCATATGTTTCCTTTTACTGTAACTACGCCGAATTCGAGTCAAGGGCGTTTAAGTGGACAATCAAACACTAAGAGGCGATCGACTAGCTGCGCCGGCGAGCGCTCAGGGAAATATCGATTTAAAGGTCGCGATTCAATTTGCGAATCGAGTCGGTTAGTTTTCCCGTTATTGGCGGAGGTTAGCGCTGTTTTCAAAGCGCTATTTTCTAGCGGTTGAGTTCTTTGTCGAAAGCTTTTAGAGTGCCGCTCGGATCATGAGAGCGATTCGGATCATGCGGTTGATTCGGGTCAAGAAGGATATCTTCCAGGGCGCAGAGCCTGCTCTCCAAATTGATGAGCTGCTCGTCGAGCTTAGCGGCGGTCTCTAACAGCTTCTTTTGATTCGC
>JAISZP010000210.1 GCA_031269135.1 Deltaproteobacteria bacterium
ATAGTTTGGCCTAAAGTCGGAAGAATAATTGAGCGCCTAACCATACGCCGATATTTTCAAGACTCAGGGCCGGAGCCTGGCGGCATCCTCCGTAATCTCAAGCTTAGTCTTAGCGTCGCAGCCGAAAGCTTGCTCTCACCGAGGCTGACCGTTTAGCCTTCTCCGTAGCGCTTATCTTGCCCTGGGCCGTCCGCTGAAAGGTCTCTTCGAACCTCTTCCGAAACGTTCCCAAAGCGGCTGTCTGCGTCTTTTTTGACGCGGCCAACCTTCTTGCTTTACAATGACTGCCAACGCCTATATAATTGATTTGATTTTTAGTGTCTTGGCTATTAGAAACGTTTTATTTAAGAAAACCTAAAACCTCTAAACTTCTATTTTGGTCCGAGTTTTTTCCGGGATAATGCTTAAGTCTTTGAAAGATTGCTTTTTTCGCCGAGCCCAACTATTTGGATTTTTTCGTTGCAATAGTAATCCTGTTTTTGGGTTGAAATAATTTGTTTGAGTTTTATAATGAGAAAAATTAGACGAAAAGAGCTTGTTTCAATTCTAAATGTAATTATATGCCAAAAGGGAGCTTATTTGATATATTAACCTCTAAAGATGCTCGTAGTTAGCTTGTTGTTGCTTGATGATCGCAGTATTTCGGCTGTTCGGCATAGGAATTTGCTTAGTCGAGTTCATTGAACCGCAACAGGCGCATAAAACGGGTGGCTATCTAATTTTGAGGGAGGAAGGTTATGAGTGGTGGAAAACCACAAGAAGGCATCTATCTGGAGACCAAAAAAAATATAATTGGCACAGGCAGCACTGCGAAAGTAGCCGAATACCGCAATTTTTGGGCGACTTTAAAAGTCGATGAAGCAGTTATGGAGATGGTGCTTTTGGATGATTCCTTTGGACTGACCGGCATCAGGGAAAAATTCCCCACCGAGGTGGTCACGGGTCCCAATTGGCTTTTCGTCGAGCAGGGGCAAAAGAAGTACCAGCAACTCAAGCAGAAGCTCGAAAAACTTTCGGCGCCCAAACAAACGAAGCCTACCCAGAAACCGACCAAGGACTCCGGCAAGAAAAGCGGCTGGTGGACGAAATGAGCAAGTTTTTTTCATAAAGGAAGCTATGACGTCAATTCACAAACACGATTTTGTCGAGACTTGGACAGGTCCATTAGCTCAAGGCTTCGATCGAGAGACGGACTTGGCGACCCTTCAGGTCTACCTGCAAAAATTCTCGGATGACGATCTGATGGAACGGTTGTTGCCCAGATTAAGCGAAGAGGAGCTAGCCGATTTTTTTCGCTTGCTGGCCGTAACCTTGAAAAAGCACCTCTCGGACGCGGAATACCATGACCTTTTTCTCAAACAATCTCCAGCCCAATCTCGCTGAGACCATGGTTGCGGATAAGTTTTGGGGAGCAATCAGGCCGGCGGTTTTAGCGGCGATGTTTTTTTCCCTTCTCTTAGCCGCTTGCGGTTGCCGCGCGGACTTCTCCCCCGTGACCGAGCAGCTTCCGACGCCTCAAATCTCCGTCTTGCCCCAACCTCTCGACAGAGGCTCTCCGGCCCGAGTGCTCGTCAGAGGGTTGCCGCCGGATTGCGTCGTCACCGGCTCCTTTAACGGGCATCCCATCTTTTTCTTTCTTCAACAGTCTGTTTTTGTGGGTCTTTTCGGCGCCGACATAATGATCGCCCCGGGAGAGCACCCTTTGACCGTGTCGTTTGGTCGGCTTTCCCAAACAGGCCAAGCTACGGTCTCAGTTGAAGTCAAGGATAAATCTTACGGAGTGAGAGACATCAAGGTCCCCCAACGTCAGGTGGACCTCTCGGCTGAAGATTTGGAAAGGGCGCAAAGAGAAAAGGCGCTCACCGACAAGGCTCTGGCCACCGTCACCGCAGAGCGGCTATGGAGCGGAGAATTTTTAGAACCCGTCAGCGGAACCATCAACAGCTCATTCGGTCGCCAAACGCGCTTAAACGGCGTTCTTAACGCCAGACCTCACGCCGGCGCGGATTACTTGGTGAAGGAAGGAACGCCCATCAAAGCCCCTGCCGACGGCAAAGTCGTTTTGACGGGCGATCATTTTTTCTCAGGCAAAGCCATCTATATCGACCATGGCCAAGGTCTCATCAGCATGTACTTTCATCTTTCCCAAATCGACGTGACTGACGGAGACGACATAACCAAAGGTCAAGTCATAGGGCTGGTGGGCAAAACCGGCAGAGTCACCGGCGCACACCTGCACTACGGGATCTACATCAACGGCGCCAGAATCGATCCTCCAGTCTTTAGGCAGATGACCCGAAATCTGATAGGTTCGGAATCATAGGCTTATCTTCTGAAAGGCTTATCGTCCAAAAATCTCGAAAAACTCCAATAGCCTATCGCCAACCACCAACTTTTAAACACCAAACATCAAACATCAATCATCAATCGCCGAAAATCTATTTAGCTGGAAAGACTAAAAGCTTGCCCGACGAATATGCCGACGACGGCGCCGATCCGTCGGCATAGGGTTCTTGGCCGACATAGCGTTCTTCGCGCTTTTAAGCTTTCCCTGCGGCTTTCTCGCGCGCGACCGCGCCGCCTTCTTTGCGGCGGGCGAAAAAGACGGGGAAATGAAGCGTATGTCATGGGAGCTTTGCGAGTGAAGGATTTCCGCTAGGGGGGAGGCGAAAAGTCCGCCTAAAATTTGATTTTTATAGGCGAAAAACTGCGACTTTTTCCGAGCTTGCGAATTTTCAAACTTGCGAGGCTGGTCGCGCCTTTTGGCCCGCGAAATCAGTCAACCTCTGAAATGGCAGGCGCATCGGCAATCAAGTCCGAAAGGTTTCGTCATAGGCGCCTTCAGCGAGCAGATATCCTGCGCTTCAGGGCAACGAGGATGAAAGGGGCAGCCGCTGGGAGGGTTTTGAGGGTCAGGCGGTTCGCCTTCCAAGATCAAATCGTTTGTGGAGGCATATTCCGCTGAAGCCCACAGGGCTTTGACGTAGGGGTGATGGTCGGAGCGGCTGAGTTGATCGCGCGGAAACTCTTCCATGATCAGACCGCCGTACATGACTGCGACTCTATCGGCCATCAAGCAGACAAGAGACAGATCGTGGCTGATCAGCACCATCGTCAAACCCCTCTTTTCTTTTAAGCTCAAAAGAAGGTTGATGATCTGGGCCTGAATCGAGACGTCTAGGGCCGAGGCCGGTTCGTCCGCGATGAGGAGATCCGGATCGAGAGACAGCGCCCTCGCCAGACAGAGCCTCTGGCGTTGTCCTCCCGAAAACTGATGAGGATAGCGGTCGGCCAAGTCGGGAGTCAAGCCGACCTCGTGGAAGAGTTGGTCGACCTTTCGTCTTCGGTCCGCTCTTGAGCCCATCCGATGAACTATAAGTCCCTCGGACAGCGCGGCTCTCGCGTTCAGCCTGGGGTTTAAAGAAGAACTGGGATCCTGAAACATCAACTGAACGCGGAAGTTGAAAAGCTGTTTCTCTTTGCGATCGAAGGTGGTTATATCTTTGCCTTCAAAGAGCACTTGACCGCTGTCAGGTTGGTAGAGTCCGCCCATGATCCGTCCCAAAGTCGATTTGCCCGAGCCGCTTTCCCCCACCAAGCCTAAAATTTCCCCTTCTCTGACCTCCAAATCCAGTCCCCTGACCGCGAAGACCCCCGTGTTTCGGCTTTTGCGGCGCCAAAAGCTCATGAGTTCTTGGCTTAAAGACGAGCTTGGATGGAAGGTTTTATGGATTTGAGCGAGATTCAGCATTTCGCGTACCGGTGGCAACGCACCATGTCGCCGCCTGATTGAGGGGTCAAGGCGGGAAAGATTTTATCGCAATCGTCGATCGAGACTTGGCAGCGGGGATGAAAGGGGCAACCCTGGAATTCGTCCGACGGGCTTGGGGGTTGACCTGGGATGGGTTCCAAATGTTGATGAACCTGCTGCGAGGGCGCGGGCGGCAGGGCTTTCATCAAGCCTATGGTGTAAGGGTGCAGCGGCTTTGAAAAATCTCCCGATCTCTGCTCGACGATATATCCGGCGTACATCACCAGCAGCCTTTCGGCGAGATTGGTCAGAAGCCTTAAGTTATGGGTGATGAATAAGACCGCCGACTTTCGTTCTTGGGCCATTGTTTTGAGAAGTCTCACTATTTGCGAGGCTATGGTCGGATCTAAGGCGGTGGTGGGTTCGTCGGCTATGACCAATTTTGGATTTAAGGCCAGAGCCATGCTTATGACCACTCTCTGACGCATTCCCCCTGAGAAACGGTGAGGGTAGCTCTCGGCCGCCTGTCTTGGGTTGGGCAATCCTACCTGGGCTAAAAGTTTGACGGCTAAATCCCAGGCTTGTTTCGAGGAAAGCTTTTGGCGATAGCGAAAAATTTCCGCGATCTGCTCGCCTATCTTTATTACCGGGTTTAGGGCGGTCAAAGGCTCTTGAAAGACCATCCCCATCTTCAGGCCGCATAGGTTGCGCCGTTCAGCGGGCTGGAGGGCGGAAAGCTCCTGTCCGTCGAACACTATCGATCCGCCGTCAAGATTCGCTCCGTGCGGAAGCAATCCCATCAAGCTGAAAGCGGTGATGGATTTTCCGGAGCCGCTTTCGCCGACCAAGCCCACCACCTCTCCCGGGTATAAGTCGAAATC
>JAISZP010000317.1 GCA_031269135.1 Deltaproteobacteria bacterium
CATCAAACATCAATAAGAGCGTCGTCGCCTTTGCAAATACAAACGGCGGGACGCTCTATTTGGGCATTGCCGACGACGGCGGCGTAGTAGGCGTGCAGAATGCGGATAGTGCGCTAATCGCCGTGAGCGATTCCATTCGCGACGCTATAAAGCCTGATGTGACGCCGCTGACCGACTGCCGGACCGAAGAAATGGCCGGCAAGACGGTCATCAAAATCGTTGTGCAAAAAGGCGCGGCAAGCCCTTATTATCTCGCAAGTGAAGGCATACGCCCCGAGGGGGTCTATGTTCGGCAGGGAGCGTTCAGTGTACCTGCCTCAAAAACCGTTATCCTCCGTATGATGAAGGACACTGACGGCGAAAACTACGAGGACGTTCGTTCGCTCAATCAGGATTTAACCTTTGCCGAAGCCGCAAAAGAGTTTGAGACGAGAAATGCGCCATTTGGCACAGGCCAGCAAAAGACGCTTGGCATAATGAAAATGGACGGCATTTATACCAATTTAGGCTTGCTCTTGTCCGACCAGTGCGTTCACACCGTCAAACTCGCCGTTTTTCAGGGCACGACAAAGTCTTTGTTTAAAGACCGCCGTGAGTTCTCGGGTTCAAGCTTGAAACAACTCAGTGATGTTTACGCATATATTGACCGATATAATGGCGTTCGTTCTGAAATTATCGGATTGCACCGTAAGGATACGCGGGATTATACCGTAGATGCCGTGCGCGAGGCGATTTTGAATGCGCTTGTGCATCGCGACTACTCTTTCAGCGACAGTACGCTTATCAGCATATTCGACGACCGAATCGAGTTTGTGTCGATTGGCGGGCTGGTCAAGGGCATTTCCTTTGACGATATCATGCTCGGAGCGTCAGTTTTCCGAAACCGCAATTTGGCGAATATTTTTTATCGGTTGATGCTTATAGAAGCTTATGGCACGGGAGTGCCAAAAATCATTCGGAGTTATGACGGATTTTCCGTAAAGCCGCAAATCAAAGCGACCGACAACGCATTCAAAATTACGTTGCCGAACATAAATGCCGCGACAAAAATAAGCGCACTCACAGCTAATGAGCGCGCCGTATTGGAGCTTTTTAAGGATAGGCGGCAGGTTGTGAGGAAAGACGTCGAGACGGCGCTATCGGGTTCGCAGGCGTCGGCGTCAAGAGCGCTGAAGGGGCTGGTGGATAAGGGCGAGATACGGGTTGTCGGGCAAGGGAAGAATACGAGATATGTGGCGACATAAAGCAATGATCGCAATGGAGTTGATTTAAATTTTTGAAACCGCGAATAACGCGCTCATAAGCCAAGATTATAATATCGATCGAAGTGCGAATAATCCTAAAATCGGCAAAACAGAAAATATTTTGTGAATTATTTCAAGCAGTTAAAATATTTTCGTAAAAGAGAGTTTTTACTCATCGATCGAATTTTTGCGATAGCGAATTTCAGCGATAGCCCTGTTTTCGGTTATGCCGAAAACAGGGCTATTTGAATATCGAAGGGTTCGAATATCGAAAGGCTTTAGGCCGTAGCTTTAGCTACTTGCTCCTGGTGGGCGGCTTTGGTCGCCATCGGCAACTGAAGATTCATGCTGCCGGATCGGTAGCCCAACAAGTCTATCGTAGTGTATAGAAAGCCGAACTCCGTAAAGCGTTTGGCGATCGCCTCCCGGTTTTCCTTCAGCATCATTATCTCCAACCCCTCCTCGTCGGCCTCAATCCGGGCAAGCCCTCCCTGGTCGTGAAATCTGACCCGAACCTGTTTTAAGCCAAGCGAGAGAAGAAAAGATTCGGCCTGATCGATCTTCTTCAACCTTTCTGAGGTTATCAGCTCCCCGTAGGGAAAGCGTGAGGCCAGGCAGGCGAATGAAGGTTTATCCCAGGTATTGAGTCCCATCTCTTTGGAAAGCAGTCGAATCTCTTGCTTGGTGATGTTCGCCAAGCGTAGAGGGCTTAGGATTCCCAACTCCGCCAAAGCCACCATCCCTGGACGGTAATCCCCGACGTCATCGGCGTTGGAGGCCTCGACCACGGCCTGGAAGCCTTCTTTTTGGGCGACTTGCTTTATCTTAGTGAAAAGCTCGTGTTTGCATAGATAGCAACGATTTGGCGGATTGGCCGAAAAGCCGGGGACTTCCAATTCCTCCGAGTCGATCACTATATGCTTCAAGCCTATCTTTTTCGCCAAACTCTCTGCGGCTTTGAGTTCCCTCTCGGGAAAACTCTCCGACCGCGCCGTGACGGCAAGCACTTTCCCCGGCATCAATTTATGGCAGAAGGCCGCTAAAAAGCTTGAATCAACCCCTCCTGAGAAGGCCACGACTATGCTCTTGAGATCGGTTAAGATTTGTTTTAGTTTTTCTTCTTTTGAGTTGATGGTATTGGACGGCATTACGTTTATCCTTTTCGCAATTTTGCGGACTCCCACGAAAAAGCGCTTCTTGGCGACGATTGCGGTAAAACCTATTGAGTCTAAATAGGCGATTCGAAATATGCGGTTGAAAATTGGTTGTTGAAATACTGGGCTGTTTCGAAAGGCTTTTTCCTGATAATTTATTCGACAAAAGGGCGGATGCGCTTTATAAGCGCACCCAGGCAGCGAACTTCGGCGGTCGAGACGTCGAATACCTATAGTCTTTTGCTTTTGAGTCTTTTGCTGTCGCGTCTTTTATTGTCGGGCGCCGTCGATGGTTCCGCCGCCATCGATAGTTCCGCCGCCGACGACCGTCTCTCCTCGATAAAAGACGGCAGCCTGGCCAGGGGCTACGGCTTTTTGCGGGGTTTTGAAGAGCAGCTTCACTTTATCGTCCCCAAGCGGCTGGATGACCGCATCAAACGCCGGCTGGCTGTATCTGATTTTAGCTTGGACTTCAAGCGGCTCATCGAGAGCCTCGATGGAGATGAAATTGACGTCGCTGACGGTCGCCCAAGAGCTGTGCAACTCGTCTTCAGAACCCACTGTGACCGTATTGTTTTTCGCATCGAGGGCAATGACGTAACGAGGCGTGGGGAAGCATATCCCCAGGCCTTTTCTCTGCCCTATGGTGAAATGGTGAAGGCCTTTATGGCGACCTAGGATCTTTCCAGAACTATCGATTATATCACCAGGCGGCGCTGCGGCGGAAAGTTTTTGTAGATAATCGGTGTACCTGCCGTCTCTGACGAAGCAAATGTCCTGGCTGTCCGGCTTTTCCGCATTCACCAATCCGTGGGTCATAGCCAACTGCCGGACCTGTCGTTTGTACATTTCTCCCAGCGGAAAGACGGTGCGGCCAAGCTCTTTTTGAGTAAGGCCGTAGAGTACATAGCTTTGGTCTTTTGAAGGGTCGACGGCCCTTTTTAGAAGCCAGCGGCCGGTTTTGTCGTCGAACTCGTTTCTGACGTAGTGACCGGTGGCTAAATGAGAGCATCCCAGCAATTGGGCCCGCTCGAACAGCGGCGTAAATTTTAAGCGGCGGTTGCAGTCGATGCAGGGGTTGGGAGTCCTGCCGGATGCGTAGGCCTGGGCAAAACGCTCGATGACCTCGGTTTTGAATAAAAGGCTGAAATTGTGGACTTGATGGTCGAAATCCAGCTTTTGCGAGACGCTCCTGGCGTCTATGACGTCATTAAAAGAGCAACAACTGCGACTTTGAGGAGCGGCATCGTCCATGTCGTCAATAAGACGCATAGTCACTCCTATCACCTTATACCCACGGTTTTTTAAAACCAAAGCGGCGATAGAGCTATCCACTCCACCACTCATGGCAACTAAAACAGAAGTAGATATAGGTTCTTTTCCCATTTTTTAGTCTAATTTTTCCGGCGATCGAGTTTGCGATAATGAAAATATAAGAAAATATCAAAAGATACCATAAGTAAATTGATTAAATAAAATAAAATTACATAATTTAGTCCGTTTGGCGACAATAATTTGGCTGCTATCCCAAAAATATAGCCGCTAAAAACTATGAATAAAAAATACGGGCTACGGTCACGACTAGACTTGACCTTTATGCTGTTTAAAATATTTGCCGGCCAAGCGATGCCGAAAGCGACCATCATGGCGCTCTCAAGAATATTGGTGATTTCACTCATAAAGATCCGAAGGTGGTTATAGGTTTGATTAGTGGGAATCAGGATTGAAGGTTGATGATATTACCCATCCAACACGCATCAGCGAGATTGGATGGGCTGTGATTGCAGCGCTTAAGCATCGGCTGTCGAGCGCCGACGACTTAAGCCTTAAGCCGCTTATGTGTAGTGCTCATTAATGGTTTTGCGCTGTTTAGTCGGCGTCTCCGAAGTAGCTATGGTGATTGTCCACTGAAAAGGGACGGCTTATTCAAAGAACTCCGAAAGAAAACGCCGCTTTGATTTTCTTGAATTTGTTGAATTTTCTTGAATTAGTGGAAATAATGGAGCCAATCGCTGTTGATTGACCAGAAGACTTGGAAGTCTATGAAATATTGAAGAGCAAAAAGTCCTAAAATCGGCAAATTAGAAAACGTTTTATAAATGGTTCCAATCAGTTGAAAACAAAAATTTTCGTAAAATTGGTGTTTTACGCATCGATCTATGAAGTCGTTGGAAGTCTATAAAAATTATTGTAAATCTATGAAAATTGTTGGAAGTATATGAAATTTGTTGAAAGTCTATGAAAATTATTGAAAGTCTATGAAATTTTTGGAAATCCGTGTAATTCTTGGAAGTCCATGCAATTGATGGATAAGTACAGTATCGAAAAAAAAGCGATCGATAGCTTAAAAACCGCCTTCGCGTAAACGTCAGCTATTTGCGGCGTTTTCCAGTTTGGTTGGGCGATAGCCTCTGTAAAATTCAGCGGCTGAAAGGATCTTTCTGCTCTCCGGCTGCAGCGCCGAGAGCGCCAGCGCGCCTGAGCCTGCGCCGACGATTAAGCGCCGCTCTTCATCCAACCCTAAGATCTCTCCCGGATAACCTTGCCCTTGGGCGCTGAAGGCTCCGAAGAGTTTTATCTTTTTGCCGTTAAAGACGGCCTGGGCTCCTGGCCAGGGGTCAACGCCGTTTATTAGGTGCATTAAAGTGTTCGCCGAGTTGTTGAAGTTGATTAGTCCGTCATTTTTGGTTAGAAGGCGGTTGGTGGTGGCAAGGTTTTCGTCCTGAACGACAGGCGCGATGGAGTCGTCTTTAATTTTTTCGATGGCCTCCATCAACAGTTCCGCGCCGATGTGAGAGAGCCTCTCTTGAATGGCGGCCGCGCCTAGCCCCTCCGGTACCGGCAGAGATTTTTTCAGCAATACCGGGCCGCTGTCGATCTTTGGCTCGATATAGCAGATGCTGACGCCGCAGACGGCGTCGCCGGAAATTAAGGTCCAGTTTACTGGAGCGGGACCGCGGTGTCTAGGGAGAAGCGAGGGGTGGATGTTGATGGGCGGCACGGAGCATAAGTTTATGAGCTTTTTTCCTAAAATATGGCCGTAAGCCGCAACTACCAGCAGATCAGGTTTAGACTGCTCAATGATGTTCAGACTCTCTTGGCTGTTTACGTCATCGGTCTCATAGACTTTTACGTCGGCTTGTCTGGCCGCTATGGCGATAGGTGTGGGAGTTAGGGTCTGTCCGCGACCGCTGCGGGCCGGCGGCGACGATATCGCCAAGTTTACTTTGTCTGGGCCTTTTAAGATGTTTGACAGCGCAGGCATGGCGAACAAATCAGAACCAAAAAAAGTTATATTTAAAGACGAGGCCGATTTATTTGGAGCCGACATGTCATCTCGCAGTTTGGTTCGGTTTCTTTTTCTGGGCGTTTGATAACTTTTTTAAGTATAATTCCCTTTTTAGGCGACTGATATGGTCAAAAAAAAGTATCCCATTTAAGTGGTCTATCTCATGTTGAAGCACGACAGCCCGGCGCCCTTCAGCGGTGAAGTTGAAGCTTTCGCCTTTTAAATCGTAGGCCTTCACCTCCACTTGGGCG
>JAISZP010000346.1 GCA_031269135.1 Deltaproteobacteria bacterium
TAAAAAACTTTGTTTTATCACGAACAATATTTTTAAAATTTAGACTAATAATTTTATCTAAATTATTAACAACTGAAATAGCAATATGCCTAGCATCCATCAAATATCTAGATGAAATAATATTATTTTCCATATATAAATCGGCAAAATCAAGCGTTTTTGGGGTTTCAAAGAGAATTTTTATGTTAAATTTCGGAATAATATCTCGCATTTTTAAATTTTTTTCTATAGGAGCTTCTTCTAATTCTCTAATGACAAAAATTGATGTATAGGACTCAAATTTCCCAGCTTTGATTTCCTTGAAAAGTTGAACAGTAGCAGGATGTAATATTGGATCAACATCAAAATATCGATTGAAGATGCTTGTTTCAAGATATATTTTCATATCACTTATGTACTACTCTTTATTATATTATGCTAATACTGATCTTTGTTTACATTTTGGCTTTAGGTCATGTCGACATTGGTGCTGTGACCACAAACCTTAAGCTGGGGTCCGTGGAGACTCCAACCCGAATTCCTGAGCTGAGCCGAATCGCCGCTGAATTCCATCCATCTTTAAGACGTCATTTGAATACGCCTCGTCAGCGGACCAAGACAAGGTCAAGTTCTTAGCTTGCCCTCAAGAGCTTTATTTTATCACAAATTTTCATCAAACAAAGCCGATAATCGCCATCATCCAGGAAAGCCTGCGCACGGGACTCTTGGTTTTGCTCATTTACTTAGAATTGATTGGCCTTTTCGTTTTCTTTGCAGAACGTTTCTTAACCATTCTCATCAGCGTCCTTCAAGGAGGCGGTCCTTTAGAGAAGTCTCATCCGCGGCTTGCCGCTTCAACGATCTCAAAGCGTGGACGACCTAGAAGGCGGCCTCCGAAGAATTCATCCGACCGACTTCGTGGACTCGATAGAAGAACCCTCCAAACTAGGCTCTCCGACAAACCTGCCGCTGAATTGCGTAGAAATGAACTCTCTCCGCGCAACTCCTGCCGCAGTTGCCAAACCGTCTATTATGTGGCATAGTTGCTTAAAGACGTCTCGAAGCTTTAGTCATTTCACTTTAAGCGGCTCAAGTTCCGCTTGACGGCTCTTTGCCCGACTACGCGGCGCATAGCCGCCGTCACGACGACAAACACGAATTTAGAAATCGGATGATGACCGCCGATATTTTTGGAAAAACGCTTGAGTGACTATATTTATGACTCAGCCTTGTTTATGACTCAACCTTGTTTATGACTCAGCCTCGACAATGCGGTTTTGGTTCAACCAGGAATTTGAACCAAATCGCCGCGCAACTTTACTGAGCAACTTTATAGTGGGAAAAACGATGACTACACCTCTTGAAAATTTCAACCAAATCAAACTCCAACAGACCCAAAAGGCTTTGGAAGCCAACGGCTTCGACGTCTCTGTTCATCAGACGTTGACTGAGGCGGAAGACTACGTGATCGACAAGATCCTGCCTGACGCCAAGAGCGCTTCCGTCGGTTTCGGCGGATCGGCGACTTTGGGCGGCTCAAATTTGGTCTCTAGACTCAAGCAAATTCAGGGCCTTAATGTGATCGACAGAAACGATCCCGCCGCCAGTCCGCAAGTTCGCGCGGAACTTAGCCGTCAAACTCTTCTGACCGATCTTTTCATCGCCTCTTCAAATGCCGTGACTATAGAAGGGGAACTGATCAATATCGACAAGTTGGGAAATAGAGTGGCCGCCATCAGCTATGGCCCTAAAAAGGTCGCTCTTTTGGTCGGAAGAAATAAGATTGTTTCCGACACCCATGCGGGGGTCGCCAGATCGAAAAATACGGCCGCCTCCATCAATTCCTTAAGGCTCAACGCCGACACTCCATGCTCTAAGACGGCTAAATGCTTCAACTGCAAAACGCCCAGCCGCTTATGCAACATCACCGTCATAACGCAGCGTTCTTTTCCCGCTGGACGCATCCATATCCTGTTGATAAACCAAGACCTTGGTTTCTGACAATTCCACAGGTGGCTCTTGGCTAGCCCTACTGACCGAACAAGATCCAAATCAAGCTCATTGCTCGATTGTTTTGGGCCTAGGCACCTTATCGATCTCGATTCCGCCACCCGCTTGGCCGGCGAGCTGGTCTCGGAGGCTTTCGGCTTAGACTTCACCAACTTCAAGCAGTGGCCGGTCGATATAAGACACTACCCGCAATTGAGCGAAGAAGAAATGCGCTCCGACGTCTTAGCCCAGCTCTTTCGCTACAACCGAACAGGGCCTGTCTTAAAAACGTCCAAGACCGATTTTTGGCGCATCTGTCTTTACGATCCTGTGATATTAAAAGCGGCGGAAAGAGATGAGCTTTCGCTGCATGCCCTGTTGTGCTACGTGTTGACTCATGAATTCATTCATATCTCCCGATTCATCCGTTTCATGGAGCTGTTTAGTTTAGACCACAATCAACGCGCTTTGGAGGAAACCATCGTCCACCGACAAACGGAGCTTATTCTTTCCAATAAATCCATCGTCGGTCTCGACAAGGTCTTAAGCCACTACCGAGAACATCACCTGCCGGTCGACGACGACTGCATCAATTCGATTGAAGAAATCCAGTAGGCCAGCTTGCCGCAGTCGTCAACTTGACGCGTTCGATGACGTCGATGCCGACATGACCCGTCGGCGGCAGCCTGACTTGGCGGACCAATTTGCGGACATGCTTATTTGCAGACAAGCCTATTTACAAACATGCTTATTTGCAGGCATGCTTATTTGCAGGCATGCAAAAAAAATCCCCCGAAAAGGGGGATTTTTTATATGAGATCAAATCGGGCTAAAAAATGGAGCTAAAAAAGTATATCGACAGGCGATTAGTCTTCTAAGATGGCGCCAGTATTGGCCGAAGTGACCAGCTTTCTGTAACGGCTCAAGCAGCCGCGTTGAACCGGTTTTTCCAAAGGCTTCCACTCTTTGCGCCTTTTTTCAAGTTCCGCTTCGTCTACTAAAAGTTCCAGCTTGTTTTCCGGAATATTGATGGAAATTATGTCGTTTTCCTTGATCAGCCCTATCAAGCCTCCGGCGGCCGCTTCCGGCGAAACGTGGCCGATGGACGAGCCTTTGGACGCTCCGGAAAACCGGCCGTCGGTCACCAGCGCGACGGAAGAATCTAAGCCCATGCCGGCTAAGGTCGCCGTTGGGGTCAACATCTCTCTCATGCCTGGTCCGCCTTTTGGGCCTTCATAGCGGATGACTATGACGTCGCCGGGCTTTATGCCGCCCGCCAACAATTTTTCGGTGCAGTCCTCTTCGCTGTCGAAGACGCGAGCCGGGCCTTTGACCACCATCATCTCTTTTATGACGGCGCCTTTTTTCACCACGGCGCCGTCGGGCGCCAAGTTGCCCCATAATATAGCCAGCCCTCCGTCTTGAGAATAAGCCGTCTGTTTGTCCCTTATGACGTCGTCGTCTTTGATCGCGGCCTTGGCAAGATTCTCTTCCACCGTCTTTCCGGTCGCCGTCATGCAGCTTCCGTTGATCAGACCGTATCCGGACAACCTCTTCAACACCCCTTGAACTCCTCCGGCGATGTCCAAATCGGCGCAGCAGTGCTTTCCTGCCGGACTCAATTTGACCAAGTACGGAGTGACTTTGCTTTTGTCGTTGATGTCTTCCAAGCTAAGCTTGAGATCCGCCTCGTGAGCGATCGCCAAAAGATGAAGAACCGTGTTGGAGCTGCAGCCCAGCGCCATATCGACCGACAGAGCGTTGGCCAGGCTTTGGTTGGTCACGATGTCCTTGGGCCGTATATTTTTGGCTAAAAGTTCCATCACCTTCGAGCCGGCCTGTTTAGCCAGCCTTACCCTGGAAGCGTTGACCGCCGGAATCGTCCCGTTTCCCGGGAGTCCCAAACCAATGGCCTCGGTCATGCAGTTCATGGAGTTAGCCGTAAACATGCCCGCGCAGGAACCGCAGCCTGGGCAGGCTTCATCTTCTATAAGTTTGACTTCTTCAGGAGTTATTTTTCCGATGGAAGCTTGCCCTACGGCCTCAAAGGCGTTGGAGACGGTCAATTTTTTTCCAGTGCTGAAGCTGGGCATCATCGGACCGCCGCTGACGAAGACCGACGGGATGTTGAGCCTTAAGGCCGCCAAGATCATTCCGGGTATAATCTTGTCGCAATTCGGTATGAAAACCAGACCGTCGAACGGATGGCTCATGGCCATGATTTCCACGGAGTCGGCGATATGCTCTCGACTGACCAAAGAGTATTTCATGCCGTCATGGCCCATAGCCAAACCGTCGCATACCCCGATGGCCGGAAATACGAAAGGCGTCCCGCCGGCCGCCGCTACGGAAAGTTTCACCGCTTCGGCGATGGTGTCTAGATGAATATGACCGGGAATAATGTCGTTTTTTGAATTGACGATGCCTATCATCGGTTTTTGGATGTCTTCGTCCGTCAACCCCATCGCCTTCAAAAGAGCCCGATGCGGTATTCGCGTCAATCCAAGTTTCATGTAATCGCTACGCATTTGAACCTCGCAAAAAAGCATAGACCTGGCGTCAAAATGTCAAGGTGAAAAAATGAGTCTTTAAACAAGGGATTTGGCTTTTTTCAGAGCCTTTTCAAATCCATCGACGGATCTAGCCACCTTTTTTTCGTCCATGCAGATGCTTAAACGGAAATATCCCGGCCGAGCAAATCCGGAACCTGGCACAGCTAAGATCAACTCGTTGGTCAACAATTTTATGAAAGCCAAATCGTCAGGGATTGGACTTTTCGGAAACAAATAAAAGGTCCCCTGGGGCTTGACCAAATCGTAGCCTATTTCCGACAAGGCTTTGATCAATATGTTCATGCGTCTTTCATAGATCGACACATCCACCGACTCTTCCAAAAGGTAGGGAACCACCCTTTGCATCAAAGCGGGCGCGCTTACGAAACCTAAAATACGGTTAGCCAAAATAGCCGCTTGCATCAGATCTTCAGAGTTTGGGATTTCCGGGCTTACGCACACGTAACCGATTCGTTCGCCGGCGATGGATACGTCTTTCGAAAAAGAATTGACCAAAACAGAGTAAGTATAAGATTCGAAAACCGATGGGACCACGGCGCCGCCGAAGACGATTTTTCGGTAAGGCTCATCGGAAATAAGAAAAATAGGCCGACCAAACTGTTTTGATTTGGCTTCCAAAACTTTCCCTAAGCCGTCAAGGTCTTCTTTGGTGTAGATGACGCCTGTCGGGTTGTTGGGAGAATTGACGATCACCGCCCTGGTTCGGTCGTTTAATTTATCAGCTATGCTGTCGAGATCAGGCTTGAAGTTCCGATCGGTTTGAGCGATATTGACCTTGGCCGCATGATTTTCGGCATAAAACACGTATTCCATGAAGAAGGGCGCAAGAACCATGACATTGTCGCCAGGGTCTAAAATGGCTTTTAAAAACGAGTTTATGCCGCCGGCCGCCCCGACCGTCATTATCAGATGTTCCGGGCCGACAGGTTTAGACAAATTTTTACACAAAGTCTTATTTAAATACTGAGCCACTTTTTCCCTGACGTCGACGAAACCCGCATTGGGCATATAGCCATGAAGGCTTGTCGAGTCATCGTTCATCATGTCCAAGACGGCTTTTTTAAATGCCGCAGGCGGGCGTACATCCGGATTGCCCAACGAAAAGTCGAAAACCGCATCGGCGCCATGCATCGCTTTTAGCTTGATGGCCTCTTCGAACATGCGCCTGACCAAAGAACCTCGTTCGATAAAGGACTTCACATTTTCACTGATTAACAAAAAACACCTCTACACAGTTTTTTAGACAAAATTAATTTTGGATTTTGAAAAGCTGATGAATCCCAGCCTCCAAACTGAAGGGGAACTTATTATTTTTTCTTTTGATTATATCACTTTTCGTCAATTTTTATCAATACGTAAAAACCAACAGCAAACCAGCGCACCAATTCTCCATGCGGAAATAATCGATGCTTCAGTCGGATTATATTTAGTAGCACTCGCAATTTCAAATCGCGCCTGAGAAAAATTGCCGACCGCCGAGGCGTCGGCGTTTCGCGCCGGAGTCCCATTTTTTTGAGCCTGAGAGTCCGCCAAATGCGCCCAGGGCGGGCTTTGGGAGCTTGACGGCGGCGCTTTGGAGCGTCCTGTGGTCGTCTTAGGGGCGTCT
>JAISZP010000135.1 GCA_031269135.1 Deltaproteobacteria bacterium
TCAGATTTCTTAAACCTTTGTCGCTTAATCCGCCGCGACCACCGGTTAAGAATCCCGAGCGAAGTTTGTGGTCTAACGGACTTTTCTCTTATAGCCCTCACAATTTTCCTCATCCGGTTCTTATGGATGACGACCAGATGAAACGTTGCCTTAGCGTGGGACAGCGACAGGTTTTCCTGCCCCTGGTCGATCATGTGCAAAGCATGCTACGCCAAACCATTGAAGACTTGTTTGGAGATGGTGTCTGGAATTTTTACGTGCCTGATGAATCACAACGAACATCCATAGCAGCCGAGATTTCGTCTTTAGCCTTCTTTGCCGAAACGGCTCTACCTCGCGAGAAGTGGCCAAATTCAAACGAACGTAAGGCTTTGGTCGATCTGGCGTTCGCTTGGCGGAAGGTTCGCCACACTATCGCGCACAATAAGATGCTTGACTTCAGTCAGTTCGAATTAGCTTGCAACCGGTACAATGCCTGTTATTGCATTTGAGCGTTGAAATAAAACGCCGTTACGGAGCAGTCCGAAGGGAATAGGATGCCGACGGCGAAACTTATTGCCGCAAAGGTTCTTGACCTGGCGGTCGACATGAAAAGCCGCCACTGGCTCATAATTCCCGAGCATTCTTTTAGAGTTCCCTGGTCTCCGATTCATTATTTGAATTCCTGTGGAAAATCAAGATATCTTGATTTTCCACAAAAACCTAAATCCATTCCTCAAATAACCATGCCTCTCAGCCGCTTTATTCTCTCTTCTGTGGGGGGATGAGTGGCGAAGAGATTGGTGAACGAGCGAGCGGAGAGAGGGTTTACGATAAATAAATTAGCGGTCTCCGGGGAAGAGTGGGCCAACGTCCCGCGTCCCTGAGCATTCTGAAGCTTTTCCAAAGCTGAAGCCAGACCTAAAGAGCTGCCGGCTATGTCGGCCCCGCCGTCATCGGCTAGATATTCTCTCTGCCTAGAGATGGCGGCTTGTATGATGGAGGCCGCCAGCGGAGCCAATAGGGCCAGTAGAATCGATGATAAAATCCCGCCTGCGTTTCTTCCGCGTCCCCTGGAGAATATGGCCGCATATTGAGCCATGTTGGCCGCGAACATGATGATGCTGGCCATCACCGCAGCCACCGAACCGATTAAGATGTCTCTGTGCTTGACGTGAGCCAGCTCATGACTCAGCACCCCGGCCAATTCCTCTCGACTCATGATTTGCAATAAGCCTGTGGTTACGGCGACTACGGCATGCGACGGATTTCTCCCGGTGGCGAAGGCGTTCGGAGAGGGATCGTTTACGATGGCCACCTTTGGAGTGGGAAGCGACGCCCTTGCCGCCAAGTGTTCGACTAGTCTGTACAGTTCCGGAGCGTCATTGGGGCCGACCACCTTGGCTCTGCTCTTGGCCAACACTAAGTCGGCCGAAAACCAATACACGCCGATATTGGCGACGACCGCAATAACGAAAGCGATCGCTAGGCCTCCGGACCCGCCTAAAACCTGACCCAGCACCATAATTAATATGGCTAGACCAGACATAAGAAAAACGGTTTTTATGTTATTACCCATTTTTCACAAACCTTTTCCATAAACTTTTTTCATAAAATATAAATAAATATTAAACTTTAAATATAGATAAATATTAAAACGAAAAAAGCAACAGGTTATTGCAAACTTTTTCTTCAACTCCTATATTTTACATCAAACCAAAGCGCTAAATTCAGCTCTAAACACAGCACTAATTACGATATAATCTCTAAAATCATCATATCAATTAAACAATAGATAGATAGATAGATAGATAGATAGATAGATAGATAGATAGATAGATAGATAGATAATTTTATATATCTCAAGCAAGCAACCTATCAACCAACAAATCAGCCAAACAACAAACAAATCAACCAACTAACCAATAAAATAACAAACTAATAAACTACAAACAAATCAACCAACCAACTAACAAATGCATCAACTAACCAACCAACGCATCGACTAACCAATAAATCATACATACATACATACATACATAGACATCAAATCATATATTGAACCAATAAAACCTATTCAGATAAAATACCTAAAACATACTGAAAATTTCTAGATACTCTACTGGTTCCCATAATAGCTGGACCGTGGCCCGGCAATAGAAATTCCACCCCTTCAAGGGTAGACATCTTTGATATGCTGTCGGTGATTATGCTTTGACTGCCGCCGACGAAATCGGTTCTGCCGTAACTAGTGGCGAAAATCAGATCCCCAGTCACCAATAAACCCTCTTCAGGCCAATGGATGCACAAACTGCCCGGAGTGTGGCCTGGAGTAAGATATAATTCCAAGACTTTATCTCCCAGATCGAGTTTCCCTTCTTCCACTACTCTGCCGATATTGCCGCCGGGAAGATCCAAGCCCATCCAAGAGTAAAACTGCAGCCCTGGGCCGTCGTAAAATTCCTTTTCCTGAGGACTCATGGCCTGGGTCGCTCCGTAATCCGCTTCGAGAACCTGGCCGGCCTCCATATGGTCAGGGTGGCAATGAGTATGAAGGACAAGTTTGATGTCCGCCGGGTTGATCCCGTCATCGACGATTTGTCGCCTCAGTTTAGGCCACAGGTGTTTGTGGCCAGGGTCGATGAGGATCTTTTCCGGACCGTCGATGAGCACAGTGTTGCAGTTATTTTCCATAGAAGAAATAAACGGATAAAAGTAGATCGAGTTTTTGACCTGCATAAAACCTCTCTATGCGATACAAGGAAAAACAATCAAAGCTAAACGTTAATCCAAAGCTAAACCATAATCCAAAACTAAACCTTAGTCCAAAGCTAAACCTTGATCCAAAACTAAACCTTAGTCCAAAGCTAAACCATAATCCAAAACTAAACTTTGAACCAAAGCTAAACCATAATCCAAAACTAAACTTTAGCCAAAAGCTAAACCTTGATCCAAAACTAAACCTTAGTCCAAAACTAAACTTTGATCCAAAGCTAAATCATAATCCAAAGCGAAACCACAATCCAAAACTAAACCATAATCCAAAGCTATACTTTGATCCAAGGCTAAACCATAAACCAAAGCTATACTTTGATAGCCCCATCAAAGGAGACATAAAGACGGCTAATGCTTGACCGCCCTAAACCGCTCTAAAAGGACTAAGCGCTAAGGACCTTTGACTGTCCTCTCTTTTTATCGCCCTCTCTTTTGAATGCTCTCTCTTTTGACTGTTCTATCGATTAATTTTTTTGAAACGACAAGGGCCTGTTAGGCTTTAGCTTAAGGTTTTTCTCTGCCGACGTCAAGACGACTTCAAAAGCGAAAAACGCCCAAAGTCTTCCAAATTGCAGCCAAAATGGACTTTAAAAGAGCAGCGACGAAAAAATATGTCGAAAATTTCTTGACGGACTATCTTTTTCTTGATGCGCAAAATATTTCAAATGTCCTGCAAGACTTTCAAATAGGCCATTTGAGACTATTTTCATCGACTAAACCGACCATGAAATTTTGCCCATTAAAAGAATTATGCGATAATGGCGACCATCTATTTACGAATGATGATTTCGATGGATAATTTCGATGGACAATTTTAGCCGACGATTTCAAGGCGACACAAAAAAACAATGAATTCAAAACCCGATCAATCGCTTGCAAAACCCGATCAATCGCTTGCAAAACCAGGTCAATCGCTTTCAAAACCCGACCAATCGCCGCCCTCCGCCGAAGAACCTTTGCTGAGGCATATGAAAGACGTCGCCGCTTCCGACATCAACCCCTGGGTCAACGGTTACGGGGGAGAGGTTTTCTCTAAATCCACCGCCGAACACCCTCAGGTCGATCGCCATGTATCGATTGAACTGTCTCTGTCAAGCGATGGTTGGCTGACGGCCGACAGCCTCTACTTGGCTGCGGAAATCGCTGAAAGCAGGCAGTCTAGTCTCGTGGAACTCTCCGGCCCGGAAAGAAGTCTGCGTCTTTTGACTCTTTGCCCTGAAGGAAAAGACGTCCCCTGGACCGCCCTCCGAAAGAGCGGTCTGATCCCTAAAGCCTCGCCCGCCAAAACGCGGTGTTGCCCATTTTGGGGGCCATGCCTGGGACGAAAGAGCTACCTTTATGAGGCTTTGGACGAGCTCCTTTTAGAGTTCGAGCCGGTCATAAAAGACGACTTTCTGCTGGAACTGGCCGGTTGCCCTCAAGACTGCCGTCAGGCGACCGCAAGGGCCGATTTGGCTTTAATCTTCGATGTGACCAATTTAAGCTTCGAGATCTGGTTAGGCGGTCGCCATCGACCTTTCAGAGAAAGCGTTCTTCCTTACCGATGGCTGAAGGAAGATTTAGGGGATATGCGAAGGCTGCTGGACGTGGTCTTTAAAGTCTACGACTTATGGAAAAATGCGGCCGCCCCAGCCGAAACGCTCCCGGAAGCCGTCAAACGCATCGGCTTGGAGAGGTTTGAAAACCTCATGGCCACAGGCTACAAAGTCGGAAGACGACGCAGTCGTCCCGGCACTTCGCTCAAAACGGACTAGCGGCGCAATATGCCTGAATACGACGCCAATCTCGATCTTGAACTGGATTTCAGCGAACTGGAACTTCAAAAAGCGCAGCAGCCGCTCTTGCCGGGTTCCGACGACAGCCCCGAAGCGACCCACGCCTTGACGGAAGCCCCCCTCCCCGTCGGCGCCGCCTTGGCGCCCAGATCCATCTTAGAACCGATTCTGGACGCCACTATCCTGTCTTCCGAGCAAGAGCACAAAATCAGGCCCCCCTCTTTTTTTATGCGCCTTGGCTTGGAAACCCAGTCCGAAGGGCAGTCGAAGATAGAAAAGCTCTCGGAGCTGGCCTGGAGTCTTTCCATCGGTCAAAACTGGCCGGTCTTCGTCAAGAGGCTGAGGATCCCTCAACCGACGCCCACCTCGATGCTTAAAAAAATCGCTCTCGCCGCCCGGCGTTTGGCCGACAATCACCTCTGCCTCAGCCCCACCGGAGATCTCGACGTATTTTTCAATGATAGGGCTTCTCTGGAGAGCTTCAACGAGCTCGTCTCCGATATGGACTATAACTGCACCGCCGTCGTAAGACTAATGGCCTGCAGGGGCCTTTTGAACTGTCCTATGGCTGCGACTGACGCCTTAACCACAGCCGAAAGACTCAGAGAGCTGTTTTCCAATCACAGGTGGGCTAAAGCTGCCGTTAAACGCCGACCGGCGCTGACTTTTTCGGTGGCCGGCTGCCAGGCCGGCTGCGGTCTTAACTGCGGAACGCTTGAATACACCGATTTGCGTTTGATCGGTCATCGCCGTTTTCCGCCCATAATCAACCAGAATTTAGCCAAACTCTCGCCCAGAATCTCTCTGTTGGTAAGTTCTTGCCCTGGTCAGGCCATATTCAGAAGTCACCTCGACGACGTAACAATCGAGATTAACCCGGCCCGCTGCCGCCGGTGCGGATGGTGCCTTCATCAAGACCCCTGTTTTTCTTGGCCGCAACCTCAAGGCGGCTACTTTTCGCTTGAGCTTTCAGGTCGTCGCCGCGCCGAGCCGTACAATTTCGTCGCCCCTACGACAATTTGGTCTGAAATTCCTCAAGATTGGGTGGAGGTCGGATTAAAACTCATCGAGCTCATCGAATTATGGAGAAGCGAGGCCAATGCCGAGGAGATTTTGCACGATTTCGCCTTTCGCAAGGGTTTGGCGGGTTTAGGGTTTACGGACGCTCCTTCCGTCATCGACGGCGGCTACAGCCCTGCTGAACAATTCAGCGATCCCATAAAAAGCTGAGATCTTGACGAAAAAATCATCTTTAGGAGCGTAGGCCGATCCGAAAGGGCGCAGGGAGGACTCCTGCGGCAAATCCCGCTATGCGCCGGAGCGATTCAGATCGGCAAGATAGTTTCTTTTGTAAACTATCCTTTTTTCAATGAACTTGCCTTCTCTTTTTATGACTATCTTTTTCCTCTGTGAACGCGCCTTTTCTTCTATGAACTTGCCTTTATTCTTCCATGAACCCTCTTTTTCCCCTATGAACTTGCCTTTATTCTTCCATGAACCATCTTTTTCCTCTGTGAACTTGCCTTTATTCTGCCATGAACCATCTTTCCTTCTATGGATTTTCCTTCATCAGATAATTTTTTAAGTCTCGATGAAAACTATTTTCTAATATACAGACTAAACTGCCCTTCAACATAATCAAGATAAAAATTGTCATTTAAAACTTCAATATCTATTTTTTTCATTGCATCATTATTTAAAATTAAATATCCATAATCAAGCAATTGCGCTTCCCGAGAAAATTGGTTGTAATAGCCATTGTTCACGTTAGGCAGTTGCATGACTCTCCAATCAGTCGTCAATACCTGTTGAGGTTTGGTATTTTGCAGATAATTCAGCCTCTTGGTCAAGCCTATTTCACCTATCGTCAAAATTTGATTATGACTTGCCTTGAGTAGTCCGCCATCAATTTTATCAGACGCGGCAAAAGATGCTATTAAAACTATAAATATAAAAATTGAAACGATATATGTCAAACGCTTGAAAACGTCAGCGGCAATCCAAGAATAAAAACTTTTGATTTTCGATATTATTCTGCGATCAAGCTGTTTCTCAGCCAATATTTTAACGTACCCGCCCAAACAAAAAGCGCTCAATATCGCCGGAAGTTTCCCGTTTGCCCCGCCATAACTCAGGAAAACCAACCATCCGCCGAAAAAAAGAAGGGCGACGGCGGAGAGGGCTTTGTGCTGTTTGATGAAAAGGCCTCTCAAAGCGGCCAGAGCGAAAATGGAATAATGCATGTATTTGAAGGTGGCCGTGACGGCTCTCGTAACATAAGAATACCCGCCGAAAAGCGCTTTATTGGTGAAAATGGACACTATCTTCGTAGGGACTTGTCCTATATAGACAAGATAGGCGTTAAACCAATACCAAGATGTGGCGAAAACGACCGAAGCGAAATAAGGCAAAACAATGCTCTTGACCGCCGTTTTACGCTCTATGCCCGCATTGTTTATCTGATGAATCGCCACAGGCGCGAACACGTAACACCAAATCAGCCCTGTTTGCTTTATGGCGCCGTTGATGCCCGCCGCTAAAAAAGCCGCCCATAAAAGCAGGCGATCCCCGTCGCCTTGCTTCAACCTGCGAATATACTCCAACAAAAGCGTAAACGACAAAATCGCGATGCAGCTGACCGCGACATCGACGATGATTACTTTATTGCTGGCGTAAACCCAAGTTATCAGAAAGCTGCAAGTGATGCTTGAATGACGATACTCGGTTTTCAGCAAGATATTCAGAGATATTAGACATTGGAAGATGAATAAATCAATCATCAATATGGAAAACAGCTGGATGGAAACCGACCCCATAAAGACATAAGGCAGGCTCATCAAGATGGAAGTCAGTTGCGGGTAATCGCCGTAAGTTTTAGGGTATTGACAGTTGGCGAAAGACTGGGCCCAAATATCCCAGGAATTTATGGCGTCGATATGATCGTAGACAATGCCGTGCGGGAAGGCTAAAACAAGAGCAACGGCTATACCTAAAATAATCCCATAGGAATATTTTATTACTTTACTTTCATTATAGACATCATTTAATTCTATATCATCTTGTTTTTGCAGCTTAATATTCTTATTATTAATTTTTTTACCATTAACTAACAACAAAAGCAGCAACAATATTAATTCAGCGGAAAATATTATAAGAACTATCTTTTGAATATACAAATCAAAATAAAGCAAAAAAAAGACTAAGACATAATTAAAAGCAAGCGAGAAAATAAAAATAATCGGAAATAATATGGCAAATCGATAGTTTGTTTTCTTAAGAAAGAAGACAAATAAAGCGCCAGGCAAAAAATAAGCCTGTAAGATGCTCGCCAACCCCAAAAACAATGACATGATTCACCTGATATTTTATTCATGCTCGCTTGCATTAAATAGCGTTATTCATTTGCAAGCTCAATAGAAGGCATAAGGCTCGATAGAAGGCCCGAATAAAGGTTCCGTATAAAGTTCTGCCCCATAAAAAGCCTTATCCAAATAAAAGGCCTTCCTAAAAAGCTTTAATCGATAAAAAACCTTACCCTATAAAGCCTTTATCGATGGAAAGCCTTACCCAATAAAAGCCCTACTCAAAAAAAGC
>JAISZP010000377.1 GCA_031269135.1 Deltaproteobacteria bacterium
TGAAACTCCCTAAATATCTCCGGAAGCCCTATGACTAAAAAAGAACCCAGTATGACGCCTTTTTGGTTTCCGCTGCCTCCTAAGATCACGATGGTGAAAAGAACCACCGATTCGGCGAAATTGAACGAATTGGGGCTGATGGTGCGCATGCGGCTGGCGAAGATAGTCCCGGCCAGCCCGGCCCAGGCGGCGCCGACCACGAAAGCCAAAAGCTTATGGAGGGTGGTGTTTACGCCCATGGATTCGGCGGCGACGGTGTCGGCTTTGATGAACTTCAAGGCTCTGCCGAACCGGGAATTTTCCAGCCAATGAAAAAGGACCAGCGAGACGCCCACCATGAACCAGATCAAGTAAAAAAAGTGATGAGGCTTGGTGAGCTTAAAACCCATTATGCTGGGCCTGGCTATGCCGAAAAGCCCGTTGGGACCGCCGGTTATGCCGAAGATGTCGTTGGTCAAGGCGATACGGATTATCTCGACGAAACCGATGGTGACGATCAAGAGATAGTCGCCTCTTAAGTGAATGATGGGACCGGCGATTACGGCGGCAAGCAGTCCGGCGGTCACGCAGGCCACCGGCATGGTCGCGAATATGGACCAGCCGAAATTCAGGTTCAATATGGCGGTGGTATAGGCGCCTACCGCGAAAAAGGCCGCATGCCCCATGTGAAACATGCCCGCGTGTCCCAAGATGATGTTTAGGGATAAGGCGAGTATGGTGTAAAGACCCACGTTGTTTAAGACGTCGAGCCAATAAGGGGCGGTGCTCAAGCCTACCGCTTGAAAAATCGGAGGTACGGCTAAAAAGACCAAGACGGCGAAAACCGTGACCAGTCGGCTCGGCCATTTTGAAGCGGTTGGTCCATTTGAAATGGCTGGCCCGTTTGAAGCGGCTGACCCGTTTGAGGTGACTGGCCCGTTTGAAGAGACTGACCCGCTCATAGTTTCTCGGCGACTCTCTCAGACAAAAGGCCGGTAGGTCTGAAGATTAAGATCAAGATTAGAACGACGAAAGTCAAAGCGTCTTTCCAGGCGACCGAAATGTAGGCCGCCCCCAGCGCTTCCACCAATCCCAAAAGAAGTCCTCCCACCATGGCGCCGGGAATGTTTCCTATGCCGCCGATGATGGCTGCGGTGAAGGCCTTTAGACCGTAAAGCTGACCCATGTTGAAGTTTATTTGACCGTAGTACAGTCCCACAAGCAGACCCGCCAGGCCGCCCAAAGCCGGCCCGATGATGAAAACCACGGCGATGACCTTTCTTACGTCGATGCCCATAAGTTTGGCGGCGCCTTGGTCTATGGCGGTGGCTCTGATGGCCATCCCCAATCTGGTCCGGTGGATGAAGACGTAGAGGGCGCCCATGACCGCCACCGCCGTCAAAAAGACCAGTATCCGAATCAAGGGGACGTTTTGTCCGCCGATGTGAATGACCACGTTGGGCAACAAATCGGCTGAATAAGCTCTGTACTGGGCGCCCCACTTCAACATTATGGCGTTTTGCAAAAAAATGCTGGCCCCCAACGCCGAAACCACCGCCGCCAAGCGGTCGGAATGCCTAAGGGGCCGGTAGGCCACCCTCTCCAAAAGGTGACCCGCCAGGGCCACCAGACCCATGACCATGATGATGGTTACGGATATGGCCAGCGGCGGGCCTAGACTTCCTCCCAAGTTAAAGGTGATGAGAAGAGTGTAGCCTAAGAAGGCGCCCAAGGCGAACAGCTCGCCGTGGGCGAAGTTTATCAACTTCATGACCCCGTAGACCATGGTGTAGCCTAAGGCGATGAGGGCGTATATCCCTCCCACCGCCAGGCCGTTGGACAACTGTAGGATGAAGACTTTCATGAAAAAAACCTGGGGCCGACCCCTTGGCTCTAGGCCAAGGGGCCGGCGACGCGAAGCGGACGGAACCTTTTACTGCAGCACGAATTGACCGTTCGCATCGACTTTGTATAGGCGATAAACTTCACCGATGCGGTCGCCTTTGTCGTCGAAAGCGATTGGGCCGCTAAAGCCTTGGTAGTCTTTGAAATCGGTCTTAAGCCACGTAGCCATGGCGACAGGGTCGGGACCTACGGCTTTGACCGCCTCGACTATCACCTCAAAGGCGTCTCCGGCCAGCACCGACCACACCGAACTTGGAACAGCGCCGTCGAATTTGGCTTTGTAGGTTTCCATAAGTTTCGCGGCGGCGGGGGTATTCATGTCGGCCAAGGCCGGAGGACTTACGAAGTAGTAACCGTCGGCGGCCTGATTGCCGGCAATCTCGACCAAAGCGGTATTATTGGTGGCGTCTCCGCCGATTATGGGAATATCCCAGTTCATCTCGCGTTTTTGACGAAGGATGAGACCAGCTTCGGGAAAGTATCCGGTAAAGACGATGATGTCCGGGGAGGCGGTTTGAATGGCCGTCAAGCTGGCGTTGAAATCTCTGTCTCCGGGGGTGATGGCGTCGTAGTAAACCTCTTCCACGCCGCCGGTCTGGAAGGTCTTTCTGGCCTCATCGGCCAAGCCTTTGGCGTAGGCGGAGTTGTCGTGAACAATGGCCACTTTTTTATAGCCAAGCTTGATGACTTCGTTGGCCAGAACCCGGCCCTGCTCGTCGTCGCGGGGACAGGTACGGAAAAACAGGGGCAGTCCCTTGTCGGTCAGCCTTATGGAAGTCGAACCTGTGGCCACCTGAACGATTCCTGCCTCATCATAAAGATCCTGGGTGGCTTCCGTCACAGTCGAGCCGTAAGTGCCGACCACGGCGACGACTCCGCTGGTGATCAGCATCTGAGCGGCTAGAGCGGCGTTTTTGGGTTCTCCGCCATCGTCGGCTTTTTCCAAAACCACCTGCTCGCCGTTGATGCCGCCTGAGTCATTGAGTTCCTGGACCAAAATCTCAACCACTCGGACCATGTCCTCGCCTTCGGCGGCCCAGGCGCCGGTTATGGGCGCCATAAGTCCGATCTTGACCGGGTCCGCCGATAGTAGGCAGGAAGAAAACACGGTCAAAGCCAAAACCGTCAAAAAAGTGAAAATCGACTTTTTCATTGAACCCTCCATAAAAATAAAGAAAATTTGATTTGTGCAAAATGGAGCCGAAAACCATATTAAAAAACCATATTGAAAACCCGCATGATCGAAAGCCGAAAACAGCCGAAAAACGTCACCACTGGGATGAAAAAAAGGCGGTCAGAGCTTTGGCCGTCATCCAGACGTCGGCTTTAGAGGTGATTTCAAAGGGAGAGTGCATCGATAAGACGGGAGCCCCGGAGTCGACGATGCTCAGGCCGTTGTAAGCCAAACTGAGAGCCACCGTCCCGCCGCCTCCTTCTTCCTGTTTGCCCAGCAAAGTGCTCTGCCAGGAAATGGAGGCTCCGTCGAACAGATTTCTGATGAAGGCCATATACTCGGCTCTGGCCTCCGAAGCCCCATATTTGCCCGCGCCGCCTGTATAGCGGGTCAGGCATGGTCCCAATCCCAAACGGGCGGCGTTAAGTTCGTCATGGACTTCCTTGAAGGTGGGATCCATGGCCGCTTCCACATCCGCCGAGATGGCTCTGCTCTTGGAGAGAGCTTTTTGAACATCATGCCAATGAGGCTCCAAGCCGCTGGCCGCGAAAGCCTCGGCCGCGAGTCTCTGGACGAAATTGGTTTCCGCGCCTGTGGAGCCGTAGCTTCCTATCTCTTCTCGGTCGAAGACTATAAGTAAAAGCGGTTTTTGAGGGTAACTTCCGGCTTTAAGCAGGGCCTTCAAGCCGCAAAAGACGCTTAAGCGGTCGTCTTGAGCGTAGCCTCCGATCATGGAGGAGTCCAAGCCGACTTCGACGGCGGGACCCGCCGGCACCAACTCCAGCTCCGAGGAGATCAAATCGTCTTCCTGAAGTCCCCAGCGGTTTTGGAGTATGTTTTTGATGGCCAGCTTCAAACGCTTTTTATCGTCTTTTTTCCCTTCCGGCTTGGAAGCGGCTAAGACGTTCAGCTTTTCGGCGGGAAAGGCGTCGGATAGCTTCTTTTCCCTTTGGACCTTACGATCTAAGTGAGGCAGGATATCCGTTATGGTCAAGACAGGCCCGCCGGGTTCTTCACCGAAACGCAAATCAATCTCCCGCCCGTCTTTGAGAGCGCAAAAACCCCACAGGGCCAAGGGTCTGGCCAGCCACTGAAATTTTTTCAACCCTCCGTAGAGGTTGCTTTTCAGAAGACCAAAGCCCACGTCCTCGTAGAGCGGTTTGGGCTTGAGATCCAACCTGGGAGCGTCGCCATGGGCTACGACCAAATTAAAACCCGCCTTCGGGCTTTGTTGTCCGGGCACGAAAAGTCCTAAAAGTTTTCCGTGGTGACTTAGATAGCCGCCTCTTTTGACCTTGCCCGAAGATGCGTCGAGATCGACGAAACCTTCTTTAAGCGCTCTTTCGACTACAAATTTATTGACCGCCCTTTCGGTTTTAGCCGAGGTCAGAAAAGAACGATACTCAGCGGCGAAATCTTCAACCTCGGTCAACTGCGCTTCATCGAGATTTTCCCAAATTGTTGGTTTGGAATCTTTATCTAAAGGCTTATTGTTAGCCTTGTCTTTTTTTTGCATCATCCCTCCAGACGGCAAGAAATAAATATAATCCTAACGGCGCCTCCAACGCGCCGACTAAAGGCCAAGTCGAATAAAATGTCGAACAAAAAGTCAAACAAAAAGCCGAAACTCTCCACAGGATGGAGATTTTGGGCTCGGTCAAGCGTCGTAAATCTCGGTCAAGCGTCGTAAATATAGACTGTCGATTAAAAACATAAATAATCGCCAAAGCCAAAAAACGTCAAAACGGAAATCGTCGAAGCGGAAATCGTCGAAACAACTGTGCATGTCGCCTGCGGAAGGCGACGCCCCGAGGTCATGACCACCCCGAAGTCATGACCGACTCGAAGTCAAAACCACCCCGAAGTCTTGACCACCCCGAAGTCAAGAAATGCTGCGCCGTATTTCACGGCAAATCGTCGATAATGGATGGCGCCCATCTAACGGCGAATCAGGTTTCGGCGCGTCTCTGAACTCCAACTAAGCGGTCGCGGCCATATCGCAGGCGGCGCATTATAGCCCGCTCGACAGACTCGACAGGGCATATGATACTGCAAAAATACCTGATTGCAACCTTGAAAAACGTCAAGCCGTCATTATACC
>JAISZP010000020.1 GCA_031269135.1 Deltaproteobacteria bacterium
CGCTTCCGAACCCACAAGTTCATCGGCGAGAGTAGGGGTTCGTTTGGAGCAGCTTTGGCAATTGCGCCTCAAAACATCCTGCTTTTTGATGTCGGTGGAAAAGCCGTCGCCTTTGACCGTTATGGCCTCGTCGGTATCTTCGACCACCTCTTTGATGGGCCTTGGTTCCTTTAAAACCACCAAGTTGGTGTCGACCATCCCGGAGCAGGGAACGCCGATCAGATAGAGGTTTTCTTTGAGAATCTGATGCTCGACGACTTGGCCCACCGCGCTTCTGGTGTCGCAGCCCTTGGCGACCAAGGCGACTTTTCCGGCGCGGCCGGGAAGATAATTGGCCAAATTTATGCGGCCGAAATTGCTCCAGACCAATTTATCGCAATCATCGGCCGTGCGGGCGAAATGAGGGGCTGTGGTCAAAGGAATTGTTCCCAAACGATAACCAATGACGACATCAGCCTTTTTCTCTTCTAAGAGGCGTTTGGCGCTTTCCCTGATTTTTTTGGTGATATCTGCTATAGCGGGCATGTCAGGCTACCTCCGCCAGGCCAAGCTTGAGACTTTCCTTACGGAACGTGGTGTTTGGACCGCAACTTTTGATGTTTTCAATGACGTCTTTGGCCATGGCTTGAAATTTGTTCGCTTCTGCCGAGGAGATCCATGAGAAGCGAAGCCTCAGCGGATCGACGCCGATGCTTTCCAATAATTGGTGCATAAGGATAAACTTGCGGCGGGCGTGATAGTTGCCGGCGATATAGTGGCAATCGCCGGGATGGCAACCGCTGACCCAGACCCCGTCTGCTCCTCGCTTAAAAGCCTCGATGATGAACTTAGGATTAAGTCGCCCTGTACAGGGGAGACGAACGACCCTAAAGTTTGGCGGGTAATCCAAACGGCTGACGCCGGCTAAGTCGGCCGCCCCATAAGTGCACCAGTTGCAGAAAAAGGCCACAATTTTTGGTTCGAAATCACTCATACAATCTCCGCAAGCAAGCCTGTGATATGTCGATCAACAGGAAAAAAGCATTTATACCTGAAATTTTCTAGCCCAAAAAGACGCTAGAAATCGTCAATTATTTAGATAAACGGCGTCTATCCCGATAGGGTAGACGCCGTTTAGATTTATCACAGGGCAGCTGCGATTTGAGCAAAGAGTCCAGCGTTGGTGAAACCGCGCAGCGACGGCGCATCAGAACGACAAGAGGAAGCGCAGTTGCCGCAGCCCTTGCACATGGCCTCGTTGACCACGCTCTTGCCCTTTTCATCCAACGACACCGCCGAGAAGGGGCACACCGAGACGCAGACTCCGCAGCCGGAGCACTTGGCCTGATTGATCTCAGCCACGATTCCGCCGACGGTCATCTTGGGCTGAGTCAAGACAGTGACGGCTCTAGCCGCCGCAGCCTGGGCTTGGGCTATGATCTCTTCCATGGGCTTGGGATAGTGGCACAAGCCGGCCAAGAACATGCCGTCAGTGGCGAAGTCGACGGGCCTGAGTTTCTGGTGGGCCTCAAAGAACCAGCCGTCCTCATCCAAAGGCACCTTGTACTTCATAGCCAGCTCATTCTCGCGTCCGGAGACGATGGCGGCCGCTAAGACGGTGTAATCGGGAGATATGAGCAGTTTACGGCCTGAGACGGGGTCGAAGACGGTGATGTTCACGGCATCGCCGTTGAGGGTCGCGACCGGTTTGTCTTCCAAGGAGTAGCGGATGAAGATGACGCCCAAGTCGCGAGCTTCCTTATAGATATCCTCTTTCTGAGCGTAAGTGCGGATATCGCGATAAAGGACGAAGATCCTGGCGTCTGGGTTTTTCTTTTTCAGTTCGACCGCAGTATGAGCCGTGTGGGTGCAGCAGACCTTGGAGCAGTACAACCGACCGGGTTCACGGCTTCCCACGCACTGAACGAAGACGAAGGTCTGGGCTTCTTCGAGCTTGGGGTCGCGAGCCTTAATCAGTTCGTCAAGCTCCAGCTGGGTTATGACCTTGGGGCTTTGACCGTAAAGGTACTCTGTGGGTTTGTGCTCTTGAGCCCCGGTGGCGATGATGGTGACGCCGTGCTTGATGGTTTCCCCATTGGTCAAGGTGCTTTCGAAGTTGCCGACGTAACCTGCGACCTTATCGACCTTGGCGTCTAGGACGACCGTGATGTTGGCGTCGTCGGTCACCTTGGTCTTTAAGCTCTCCAAGTACTTGGCGACGTCTTCGCCCTTGGCGGTGGTATGGATGCGGTTGGCGTTGCCGCCCAAGACGGCTTCTTTTTCCACCACCACTGATTTGAAGCCCTGGCTTGAGAGCGTCAGAGCCGTATTCAAGCCGGCCACGCCGCCGCCGATGACCAGAGCGGTTGAATCGACGTCGATGACGTTTTCTTTCAGCGGCACCAACAGAGCAGCCTTGGCGACGGCCATCTCGGTCATGTCCATGGCCTTGCGGGTGGCTTCAGCGGGGTTGTTGGCGTGAACCCAGGAATTGTGATTGCGGATGTTGGCCATCTCGTAGAGATATTTATTCAGACCGGCAGCCGCCAGAGTCTCTTGGAAGAGAGGCTCGTGGGTTCTGGGGGAACAAGCTGAGACGACGATGCGGTTTAAGCGGAATTCCTTGATGAGGCTGACGATCTTTTCCTGGCTGTCCTGGGAGCAGGCGAACATCGTAACCGCCGCATATTCCACGAAGGGAAGCGTTTTGGCGAACTCGACGACCTTTTCGACGTCCACCACCGATGCGATGTTGATGCCGCACCGACAGACGAAGACGCCGACTCTCGGAGGCTCGCCGTTGACGTCCACGGGAGCGGGGATGTTGATGACCTTAGTTAGGGAGCTTCTGGCCGGAGTGAGCTTGGAAGTCGCAGCCGCCGCAGCCGCTGAAGCCTCCATGACGGAGGTGGGGATGTCCTTAGGACCGGTGAAGACGCCGCAAGCGTAGAAACCGGGCCTTGAGAGGGCTACCGGGGAGAAAGTCGAGGTTTTGGCGAAGTTGTAATGGTCGGTTTCGATATTGAGGGATGCCGAGAGTTCCTTGGTTTCGGGAGTCACGACCAAACCGTGCGAGAGTACGGCTAGATCGAAAAAGTCTTCGTTGGTGACTCCGCCATCGGTGATGTAGCTGATCTTGACCCCGTTCTTAGGTTCGGGCTTGACGGTGTGGACGCGGCTTCTGATGAACTTGATGCCTGCGGCTTTGGCTTTTTCGTAATAACGCTCGAAGTCTTTGCCGAAGGTGCGGATGTCCATATAGAAGACCGAGACGTCAAGCTTGCCGCCGGCGTGTTCCTTGGCGATCAAAGCTTCCTTGATGGCGTACATGCAGCAAACCGAACTACAGTATCCGTTGTCGGCGCGGTTGATGTCTCTGGAGCCTACGCACTGCAGAAAGGCCATCTTTGTGGGGTGATGACCGTCGCTGGGCCTTATGACTTCGCCTCTGGTGGGGCCGGTGGCGCCCAGGTAACGCTCGAACTCCAAAGCGGTGATGACGTCTTTGGCGTCGGCGTAACGATAGGTCTCGAAATCGGAAGGCTTAAAAGGAGCAAAGCCTGGAGCGAGCACCACCGAACCTACTTTAAAGGTGGCGTCTTCAGGCTTGTCGTCGTAATTGACGGCGTCGGCGGGGCAGACCTTTTTACAGCTTCCGCACTTGCCCTTGGTCAGGAACATGCACTGAGTCGGATCGATTCCGTATTTCAAGGGAACAGCCTGGGCATACTGGACGTAAATGGCTTTACGAATGTCCAAGCTTTCGTTATAAGCGTTCTCGACCTTACGGGGACACTTTTTAGTACACTCACCGCAGGCGATACATTTCGACATGTCGATGTAACGGGGATTTTTTCTTACCGTGACAGAGAAGTTACCTTCTTTACCTGTAATGGAGAGAATATCGGTGAGGGTCAGTAACTCAATATTAATGTGGCGGCCAACTTCAACGAGTTTGGGTGAAATAATACACATAGCGCAGTCATTTGTGGGGAAGGTTTTGTCCAATTGGGACATCCTGCCTCCTATCGCCAATGACTTCTCTACTAAATACACATAATAACCTGCGTTGGCTAGATCCAACGAGGCCTGCATTCCAGCTACTCCACCACCCGCTACTAGTACTGCGCCAACTATATTGTCTGACGCCATAAGCTACCTCCACCTGTCAAGTACGGCTCTGAAACCGTAAAAAAAATTTTGATGTAAGTTTTTAGTCCCTTTGGTCATCTTGGGGATGAAATTAAAAAAGAACTAATTTTGCCGAGTGCTTTATTTTAGGAAACCGCTCCTTGATTGTCAAGTGTAAAGCTCAATCCGTCTTAAGGCTAATTAAAGCGACTTGCATGCCCCGAAAACGGCTGACGCTCAAAGTCTAACACCTTGTATATATTACATATTTCACTTAAATAAATCAAGGCCTAAGATCAATTTGTAAAAAAATCCCTATCCAAATTCGCCTGAAAAAATCTAAAGAAAATGAAAAAAATATCAATTTTTTTCAGATTGGCTTAAAGAAGTTTTTTCTCTTTTAATCTAAAAAAAGAGTAAATAAGACAATTTATCTGAGATAGAGAATAGATTAATTAAATGGGCTCTTATTTTCGTCATTTTTCTTCCGCTTTTTTGCCATCACAAATCGGTAAGAATATGACTTATTTTTTACGAGTGAAAAAATTGATCACTGCTTTGGAGGCAAATGTCAATGGTTGAAAAGATAGTAGTATTAGATGGCATAGTGATAAGCCCCGGCGCTCTGTCATCGGCTGTTTTGGAAGCTTATCGGCGAAGTTGGGAGTTAATGATCGCAGTTTAGAACCTGAGGTGGACCTGCCTCTAAAAAGAAAAATTTTCTCATTTACCAAAAGCGAGAAACGAGAATTCCTCTCAAATTCTCATTTCGCTCTCAAAGCTGAAATTCGCGGAAAAAACGCAGCAGGTTTATATAGAGCGCACCTTAAGGCGGGAATCGTCATCGATAAGCGTTTCGAGCAAGCGAAAACCGATCAGGTCGTTGTTCGACTCGATTATGTCGGCGCCTGTTGTCGCGGCAGCGCTGGTTCCGGCGATGCATGTCGTTCTGATGACATTTGTCGCGGCAGCTCATGTTGATCATTTGTCTCGTGAAATCATAAACTGTCCAAGGCGCCTGAACGCCGAAGACGGTAGGGAAGTAGAGGTTCCCTTTTCGAGATTTATTTGCGGCCTGTGTGCGTCAAAGCTTGAGGCGCTCTCCACGCTGACTTGTCTCTCCATGAGGCAAGGAGCTAGCGCTCAGTGATCAATTTTAGCGTTCAGCGTTCAATTTTTAGGAACTCGGTGGCCGCATTGACGGTAGCGATCGACTTGCAGCGAAAACGATTTAGGAAGCGACTGAGAAGGCGATTGAGGTAAGCGGCTAATCAGAAAGCTGGCCAATTGTTGAGAAAAACCCTTTCAACTCGCTCCTTGGCATTGGGCGACGCAGCGAAGACTGCCGTCAACTCGCCGAAAGCCTTCGGTATCTGTTTAGATTTTCTTCGATCAACTGAAATTTAAAATCATCATCTTAACCAAAAATTTTTCTATGCCTGTAAATAACTTTAATTGTTTAAAATTTTAGTTATTCAAAAAATACCATAACTTAAATATCATATTAAATATTGTTATATTAAAGTGTTTAAAAAAATAGAGTTTTGAATCAATATTTAAATATATAACAACTCAATACTAGTCTGCGGCGCCAAATTTTTCACGAGCCTCGATTTTGCGTGAAGTTCTGGATGTATGGTTAGTTCTAAGCGAAATTATGGTGATTATTATTTCATAGACTATCTTTTAATCTAAAAATTTCAAAAATTTGGCTTTTTTGCAATTATAGCTCGTAAATTAATTGGTTCCAGCAAATAACTAAGGCGCCTATGATTAACCGTTATTACCCGGCAAAATGGTTGATGCCGGCATTTGTTTGCGGCAGCGCATACTTACAATCATATTTTATTAATGAATTTATATGCTTTAAGCATATTTAAGTTTATAAATAATAATGCATTATGGCATACAAAAAAATTGGCGCACAAAAAAAACGGCTAACATTTATCTGAATGCTAGCCGTTTCAGTCAGAACATTTAAATTAGAATAAAAATTTCAACTGCACGACTCCGGAAACGCCTTCTCGTCTGCCCAGATATCCTTGAATTCCGAGATTGACGTTGAATTTGTCGCTGGGACTGATGCTTAGTCCGAGTTCGCCGATACCGGTTCCGCCTTTAAGTTCGGGCGCAGGTAATTTACGCCCGTAGGCCACGGCACTGGCTTTTCCGTCCATTTCATGTTCGTAAGCCGCTCCAACGTAAGGCGTTATATAATCGTTGAGGGTGAAAGAAAGACGCGTTCCAGCCCTTACTCTGTGAGAATCCACGGACTTAAATTGGATCTGGTCGCTGCTGGACAAAAGAACGTCGTCTCCTTTTTGTCTGTTCCAAAGGTATTTGCCGTAAAGCTCTAAAGAGGCGCTTTCAGTCAGATCGAAAAGATACCCGACACCTAAGTGAAATCCGTAATAGGGAGATTTGAGCTCGTACTGAGCCGCTATGCCGCTTCTCCCTAACAAATCGCTGGAGTTGAAATCGGTTTCGACTTGGCCGAATCGAGCCGACAATTCAGTGTAAAAATTCCCGGGACCTGATTTTTCAAAGTCGAAACGTCCCAAAATGCCGCCGCCTATAAACTTTGTCGAACCGCGGGCGGTGACTGAAGCGAGATTGGCGAAATCATTGAAGCTGTCGTAATTGCCTTCACCTGCTTCAAAAAAAGCCCCAAGAGTGAGCTTTCCGCCGGCTAAATCTCTAAGCCAGGCAAGACCGGTCAAAAATGAAATACTGTCCACATCCACGTGCGAGCCTGTCTTGTACTTTTGAGAACCCAGGTTCATCCCGAAAAACCCGGCCAATCTGCCTGAAGCGCCTGCAGCGCTGGAAACAGCCTGAGCAATGCCTTGAGTACTGACCAGATCCGCCGCCTGATTAATCAACGATACCGACGCCAAAGCTCCTTCGTTTAAAGCTTTGCTTTTGGGGTTTACGCTGACGTCTTTCAATTTTGCGTTGAGATTTGTTCCGCTCAAAGCTAGGGTCCATTCATAATCCAAAACAACCCCGTGCGAGCCTGTGGCGGTGGTCGGCATTATTGACGAACCGTATGACGAGGCATTGACTACGGTAATTTGAGAGCCGATATCCAGCGGTCCGGATTTTCCTAAAGTGCTTATGGAGATCTTGCTTTCTCTTGAGCCTCCGTCTCCAAAGGTTACGGCGCCGCTGGAATTTAAAACTGGGCCGCCGCTCTTTATAACTGATGGGGGCACGATGAAGTTTAAGAACTCGAAATTTCCTACTGTCTGAACATTTTTACTTTCAAATTCAAAAACGTTTAAAGTGTTTCCGGAAAATAAATCGCCTCCGCCGAAAGTTCCAGGGACTGATGTGAGGTTGCCTTCAAACTGACCGCCATAGAGGTCGGCGCCTGAGAGATCGGCAGAGCCTGAGATGGTGATGATATTATTGATGGACTGACCTTGATGAACTCCCCCAGCGCTTCTTAGAAAACCTCCAACAACTAAGCCTGCAATTGCGCCGCCTGAGATCGTTAGTTCATTGCCGTCGGTATTGCCGGAAAAGCTCAAACCGCCGGTGACGCCCTCGTCTATGTCGCCACCTGAGACGACCACTTTGTTGCGATCGGCATTGCTCATAAAACTTAAACCCGCTGCGACGTTTTCTATTATATGTCCGCCGGAGACGAAAACTTTATTGCCGACAGCGTCGCCACTCATCGAAAAGCCGCCGATGGCGGTAAGCATCTCCCCGCCTGATATTTCGACGATATTGTCGCTGGCCAATCCGGAAGCCAGGGCGATACCGCCGATAGGACCTGTATATAAAAATCCGCCTGTTACGACTACCGTATTTTTGCTGACAGGTTTATCTCCCATCCCGGCGCCGCCGTAAATGCGTCCTCCGTTTTCGTCCTCATCACCTTTAATCGTCCCGCCGTTAAAGTAAACCTTATTCCCAACAACCTCGCCGCCCATCGAAAAACCGCCGTAAGCTGCGCCTGTCAAATCAGGACTCTCAATGACGCCGCCGTTTATAATCACGATGTTGCCCGTAGCGTCTCCGCTCCCCATTACCGCGCCGCCGTAGAGACTTCCTTTGATCAATCCATCATTAAAAGTGACTTCGTTATTAGAGGCGGCGCCTGTGCCTTGAGGGTCGGCGATAAAGCCGCCGTAAGCGCCATGCCCGTTTGCTCCAGTGATGCCGATTACGCCGCCGTCAATGACGAGCTTATTGCTGTTGGCGCTGCCGGAGCCTTCCCGGACAAAACCGCCCAAAAGATACTTGTCCGATACCGCAGTGCCGCCGAAGCGGACGATATTTTCATTGGCTGACCCTTCGCCGGTGAAACCTAAAGCCGCGCCGCCAACGACGCCTTCGCCTCCATTGACGGCGCCGCCCGTCATGACGACGGTGTTTTTATTGGCATCACCCGACATACTCAGACCACCGGCTATTTCCTCCATAACGCCGCCGGTTACGGTTACAGTGTTAGCT
>JAISZP010000140.1 GCA_031269135.1 Deltaproteobacteria bacterium
GATCGCTTTCGTCGATGGCCGACCTTAATAAAGCATCGACGAAGAAAAGGGGTTAAGTTGGCCTCCCTTAAGGACATTAAACGTCACATCGTGGCGGTTAAACAGACTCAGAAGTTGACTAAGGCGATGAACATGGTGGCGGCGGCCAAGCTCAGAAGCACCCAGGGCCGCACGGAGCGTTTTCGCTTCTACGCTCAACAGCACGCCAGACTCATCGGCGAGATCGGCAAGCGAAGCGGCGGGTCCTCCCATAGCCTTCTGGCGAGCAGCAAGTCCACCCAGGACAAAGTATTGCTGTTGGTCTTCACTTCCGATCGCGGCTTGTGCGGAAGCTTCAACTCCAACATCTTCTATAAGCTTGACGCTCAAATCATCAAGTTAAGAGAGCAGGGGCTTGAACCGGACTTGTTCATAATCGGACGCAAGGGCCGAGAGTATTACCGTAGACGCCGGATCAACGTCGCCGGTTCCATTGAGGCGGATTCCAACACCTTCACTTACGAACGCGCCCAGTTCGTGACCGCCGATCTGATCAAAAGTTTCGAAAACGGGACCTACAAGCAGGTTTGGATGTGTCACACCCGCTTTCAGTCTCTGACCAAGTTCGTGGTGACTCTCTCCGAGATTTTGCCTCTCTCTTCTCAACAGTCCGCCTCTCAGCCGATCAGTCAGCTCAACAACTTGGACTATGCGATCGAACCTAAGGCCGACGAACTTTTGGGTCGTTTGATTCCCAGGAGCCTGACCATCATGGTGTTCCAGGCCTTCTTGGAGTCCGTCACCTCCGAAAACGCGGCCCGCATGCAGGCGATGGATAATGCCTCCAAGAGCTGCAAAGACATCATCGAAAGTCTGACGATGTCCTACAACAAGGCCCGCCAGGCGTCGGTCACCAATGAACTCTTGGATATCGTCAATGGGGCCGAAGCCCTCAAAGGCTGAAAAGGTGTCGCTTTTTTCAGCGATGGGATATTTTAAAGCAATAATATTCGCTCCCTTCTTAAAATCAAAGCCACGAGACTTATGGAGCGACGACAAAATACAGTCTCCAGCCGGTAGCTGCGAAAGGAACTCATATGAACGAGGGTAAGATTATTCAGGTCATAGGACCCGTTGTGGACGTCGTTTTCCAAGAGGGTCAATTGCCGCATATTCTCAACGCCCTAGTGCTGACCAATCCTACGATCAACGACAAACCCGACAACCTGATTCTTGAAGTGGCTCAGCACCTGGGCGACAACACCATCAGGAGCATCGCCATGGACATCACCGATGGTTTGGTTAGAGGCATGCCGGTCAAAGATACCGGCGGCCCCATATCGGTTCCTGTCGGCAAGGCGACCTTAGGCAGGGTGTTGAACGTCGTGGGGAATCCCGTCGATGGTTTGGGCGATGTGGTCAGCGACAAGAAATATCCCATTCACCGACCTTCGCCGCAGTTCACCCAGCTTGACACCTCAGTCCGAGTTCTTGAAACGGGCGTTAAAGTCATCGACCTTTTGGTGCCTTTCCCGCGCGGCGGCAAGATGGGCTTGTTCGGAGGAGCCGGGGTCGGCAAGACCGTCATCATGATGGAGATGATCCATAACATCGCCATGCACCACGGCGGCATATCGGTCTTTGGCGGAGTAGGCGAAAGAACCCGTGAGGGAACCGACCTTTACAACGAAATGAAGGAAAGCGGGGTCATCGACAAAGCCGCTTTGGTTTACGGGCAGATGACCGAACCTCCCGGCGCCAGAGCCCGAGTCGCTTTGACCGCGCTTACGGCGGCCGAGTACTTCCGCGATGAGGAAGGCCAAGACGTGTTGTTGTTCGTCGACAACATTTATCGGTTCACCCAGGCTGGAAGCGAAGTCTCCGCTCTTCTTGGCCGCATGCCTTCCGCAGTCGGATATCAACCTACTTTGGCCACGGAACTCGGCGAGCTTCAAGAGCGCATCACCTCCACCAACAGCGGGTCCATCACTTCCGTTCAGTGCGTCTACGTCCCTGCCGACGACTTGACCGACCCGGCGCCTGCCACGACCTTTTCGCACTTAGACGGCACCGTCACCCTTTCCCGGCAAATCGCCGAGCTTGGCATCTATCCTGCGGTCGACCCCCTCGACTCCACAAGCCGCATACTTGACCCCAACTACTTGGGTCTGGATCATTACCAGACCGCTCGCAAGGTCCAGCAGACTCTTCAGAAGTACAAGGACCTCCAGGACATCATCGCCATTTTAGGCATGGAGGAACTCTCCGAAGACGACAAGATCACCGTGGCCAGGGCCCGTAAGATTCAGCGCTTTTTGTCCCAGCCCTTCTTTGTGGCTGAGGTTTTTACCGGCTCTCCCGGCAAGTTCGTCAAGGTGGAAGAGACTGTGCGGGGCTTTAAAGAGATTCTTGAGGGTCTCCATGACGATCTTCCGGAACAGGCTTTTCACATGGTCGGCGGCATCGAGGAAGTCAAGGAAAAGGCCGAGAGACTGCGTAAGGACGCAGCCTAAACTGGCGCCGGCGGATCTTAGCTCCCCATCGAGTCCATTGGCCTGACTGGAAATCCAGGTCAGCGGCGAGCTTTTCGGCGTCTCTTTTTGCCGACTCTTTTCGGCGGCGGAATTTTTTTGTCTTGACTTATACCCTCAAATTACAACGAGTCTGTAATAATAGACTTGATGCGAGAGTTAAATGAGCGAATCAAAGTTTCAACTTACGGTGGTTTCTCCCGACAAATGTCTGGTGCGGGACCTAGAGATCAAAGCGGTGGGAGCTAAGGGAACGGAAGGCGATTTTACGGCGCTTCCAGGTCACATTCCTTTCCTTACCGATCTTAAGCCGGGACTTATGTGGTACAGGGTTGAAGCGCAAGGGCCTGTCGAGGAGATCTTGATAGGTGGAGGATTTGTGGAGGTGTTGCCGGATAAGGTTACGGTTTTGGCCGATTCTGCGGAACGCCCCGATGAAATTGATCCCAACAGAGCGGAGCAGTCGAGACTTAGAGCTATCGAGGCTTACAACAAGGCCAAAGAGAAGGCTCAGGCCGAAGGCCGCTCCTTGGTAGGCGATATTGAAATAGAGAAGGCGGAATTGAAGATCAGAAAGGCTGTAGCTCGTATTAAGGCGAGTAAAAAGCCTGGCCGCGTTGAACATTAAGGTTATCGTTAACGTTAACGTTTATCCAGCTTTAGTCTAGACGGGAGCAAAGTTTTTCAGACTGTAAACTTGAGCAAACTTACCGACTGTGAGCTATGCCCGCATCATATTTCAGGCTTTAACACCGGCGCATTAAGCGAAGTCAAGTTCGCCGCCGGTGTTATTTTTTTGAAACGGCGCAACATATTTCCGTGCGCAGAGATCGCCGGCACAAAGGCCGATCGAATCTCCCCAAGGCTAATGCCGGCGCTTCTAAGGCCAATCTATTAGGCTTTCCATAATTCACGGCTTTCCACAGCTCTCGCCTTGCTTGCGCTTGGGTGAGGCAATGCTTGCTTCTTCCGAAATGCTCGCATCTTCCGAAATGCTCGCCTCTTCCGATATTGCGCGATTCCGCACTCCAAACCGCTCCGTCTCTGGTTCAGTTCATAGCTTCCGCATTTGCTGACATTTTCTCGATATCTATCTTTTCTCAATGCTTATCTCAATAGCTTATCTCAATAGCCGGAGTTGGATTAGCCATTTTTCCGTGAAGAATTTTGCGGTCTTGTTCCCTCCCGTTTCGCTTTTCCGCCGACACATCTGTAGTTTAGGCATGATTCAGCGATTTTTTTCTTCTTGTTTTTTTGGTTTCATCATCATAAAAGCTTCAGGATTTTCAGCCCCCGTCAAGAGTTTGCTTTTGACTTCACCGCCAAAATAACTATGTGAGCAACGCCCTAAAATTTAACCAGGCGATTAATTATGAAAAAAGCTTTTTTGATGATTTTCTCACTTTTGCTGTTGTTGACTCTAGCTTATCCTAATGATTCCATAGGTCGCAATAATGCGTTATATGCCCAAGCTGCTACGTCCGCCG
>JAISZP010000184.1 GCA_031269135.1 Deltaproteobacteria bacterium
ATGGCGCTTGCGGGAAGCATCCCTAAAAGAGCGTTAAAGACAGTGCTTTTGCCCGAGCCTGATTCGCCGACCAAAGCCAACCTCTCTCCAGGCCGAAGCTCGAAGGAGATTTCCCTTACCGCTTCCACGTAGCCGTCCGAAGCTTTAAAAGAGACCTTTAAATCCTCAACCGACAAAAGGACCTCGTCAGACGTCTTTCGAGTCATCTTTCCCCCTGATCCAAAGCGTCTCTCAAGCAGTCGCCAAACAGATTAAAAGCAAGACCGCTGAGCAGTATCGCCAATCCCGGCCAGGTCGTTATCCAGGGGGCTTCCAAGATCACCGATCTGCCGTCGGCGACGATCGCGCCCCATTCCGGGGTGGGAGGCTTCAGGCCTAATCCCAAAAAGCCAAGACCTGAAACCACCAATATGACTCCGGGAGCGTCCAAGGCAAGTCTTACCACCATCGACGGAAAGCACAAAGGCAAGACATGATGGACAAGAAGCCTCAGATTCGAGGCCCCGAGCGCCCTTGAAGCCCCGAGAAAATCCAAATTTCTGATCGATGCCGCTTCGGTTCGAGCGACTCTGGCGTATGGAGTCCAAGCGGTTATGGATATGGCCAAAACGACAGTGGCCACATTCGCCCCTAAAACCGCAGCGATGGCCAGCGCCAGCACAAGCCGGGGAAAGGCCATGAAAGCGTCGCAAAACCTCATCAGAATTCTGTCCCAAAGCCCTCCCAAAAGACCGGCCAAAGCGCCGATCAAGGTCCCGATAGGCGCGGTCAAGGCCAACACCATCGTTATGATCAATAATGTCGGCCGCGCTCCCCAGATGGTTCTGGCCAGCACATCCCGACCAAGCCCGTCTGTGCCCAGCGGATGCTCAAACGACGGAGGGGAAAGCCTATCGGTCAACTGCTGACTCAGCGGATCGGCTATGGGCAGAAGCGGAGCGAAAAGAGCGGTTAAGACCAAAACGACGACGAAAGCTAAGCCCAATATGCCTGTGGGACTAGTCTTAAACCTTCGCCATAGGCGGTACCAAGAACCTAATCGAGCCTGAAAGCGGCTTTTAGGTTCGGAGGTGGTCAAATAACTCCGAGCAAGTCGGCTTATATTTGTTTGCTTCATAGTCGCCTATTCATGGTCGCCTGCCGATATGCGCCTGCTGATGGTCGCCTGGTCATATTCGCCCGCTCAGTTTCGCCAGTTGATATATATGCCCGCTCATGTTCGTCTATTTAGGTCCGCTTCATGTTTCTGGGATCGAACCATTTTTGCATATGCTCAGAGAGCATGTTTAAGGTCACATAAACCGCGCCTATGACCAAAGTCGAGGAGAGCACCGCTTTGACGTCGGCGGCGAAAAGGGAATTGGTGATGTATGTGCCTAATCCAGGCCAGGCGAAGACGGTCTCCGTCAGCACCGCCCCCTCCAAAAGGTAGGCGTAAGTCATGGCCGACACCGCCATGATTTCAGGCAAGCTGTTAGGGAGCACATGAGTCAAAACGACTCTCCTTAAACTCAGACCTTTAAGCCTTAAAACTTTTACGTAGTTTTGCCGAATCTGGTGAAACAAAAACCCTCTGATCATCCTGGCTAAGAACCCCATAGCCACCAAACCCAGCAAAATCGACGGCAATATGGCGTGCGACAGGGCGTTTTTAAAGGCGTCGTAATTTTCGGCAAGGAGCGAATCGACCATAAATAGGCCGGTCACCCTATCGACGCTGAAAGAATAAACCACATCAGCCCTGCCTGGTCCCGACACCCAGCCCAGGTTGACGTAGAAAATCAAAAGGGCGACCAATACCAACCAGTAAATGGGAATCGAGTGACTGGCCAAGGCCGCGACTCTGGCCAAGTGGTCGGGAAACTTGTCGGGATATAAAACGCTTATTACGGCCAGCAATATGCCGGAAAATAGACCGATGATCATGGCCAAGGTCGATAGTTCCAAGGTTGCGGGAAAGTAACGGGCGATATCGGAAGCGATGGGGTCCGCCGTTATCATCGACGTCCCAAAATCTCCACGCAGCATCTGGCGGGCATAAATAATAAACTGCCGGTAAATGGGTTTGTCCAGTCCCATTTCCAGATACGTCCTTTGGTAAAGCTCCTCAGAAGCTCTGTCGCCTACCATAGCCACCACCGGGTCGGTTGGGAGGCAGCGTCCGACCACAAAGGTGATGGCGACAAGCCCGAATAAGGTGAGGCTCAGGGTGAACAAAAGCGTCGCCAGCCGCCAAAACATCCTCAAGAGGGCGGGCGATTTAGACATTTCGTCCCAGGCTTTCAGGGCTAAAATGCGCCCAGGCGCAGTCTAAAGCCTCTTTGAGGAGGATGAAAATCTCTTCTATCTGCTCCCGACTGATTATCAGCGGCGGACACAGCGCCACCGCGTTATAAGCCGCCCTAACCACCAAGCCCAGTTCCAAAGCCTTTGCCTGAACATAAGCGGGAACTTTAAGTTCGGAAGGATAGCTGCGGCGTTTCGCCTTATCTGCTGCCAGCTCCACGGCGCCCAATAAACCGACGCATCTGGTTTCGCCTACAATGGGGTGGTCATTTAAAGCCTCAAGATGTTTTTGAAAAATCGGGGCGAGCGTTTTCACCCTCTCCACTATCTTTTCGTCACGGTAAATCGCCAGAGTCTCCAAGGCGACCGCCGCCGCCACAGGGTGAGCCGAATAAGTGGTTCCGTGAAAAAAACCTCCGAGATCTTTGCCCTGTTGTTTGATGGTCCGGTAAACATCATCGCTCACCATCAAAGCCGAAAGAGGCTGGTAAGCCGAGGTCAGGCTCTTGGCTAAGCTGAGCATGTCGGGCTTGAGATTGTACAATTCGCTTCCGAACATCGCGCCTGTCCGACCGAATCCCGTGACCACCTCATCGACGATGAAGAGGATTTCATATTTCTTCAGTATTTCGGCGACGCCTTGGAAATATCCGGCGGGCGGCGGAATCACCCCGGCGCCGGTGATGACCGGTTCGGCTATAAAAGCGGCGATGGTCCGAGGGTCCTGCCGGATGATGAGAGATTCAAGGTCATCTAAGAGTCTCCGAGTAAACTGATGACGACTTTCTCCTTCAAGGGCGCTATGGTAATAACTTGGAAAATCAGTGTGAAACACTTCCCGCAAAGGCAAATTGAAGCCATGATGGAGCCTGTCTTGTCCGGTTAGACTGCCGCTTGCGACCGTCACTCCGTGGTAACTTTGTTTTCGAGCGATAATCTTCGTTTTCCGAGGTCTTCCGAGGGCGTTATTGTAGTACCACGCCAGTTTCACCGCTGAATCGTTGGCTTCCGAACCGGAACTGGCGAATAAAACGTGGCTTAAACCGTTAGGGGCGATTTTTACAAGCTCTTGGGCAAGCTCGATCGCCGCTGGGTGGCTCCTGGCGCCGAACAAATGATAAAAAGGGAGCTTTTCGAGTTGACGTCTGGCCGCTTCCACCAGACGAGGCTGCGAAAAACCCAGCGATATGCACCATAATCCGCTCATAGCTTCCAAGTAGCGACGAGAGTTTTCGTCGAAGATGTAGCATCCTTGACCTCTTTCGATGACTAAAGGACCGGACTGGGCTAAAGCGGTCGGCAAACTGAAGGGGTGGATGATGTGTTCTATATCGGAGCGTTGAGCTTGGCTAAGCGTAGAACTGGTCATTTGGCCATACCTTAATTTAAATTAGCGCCTTCAACGTAAGCTAAAAATTATAAGCTGAATTGGAAGCTAAATTAGAAACTTGGAGTTTGACGGCTTTCAAGACGATATCACTATAATTATATTGCGAAGCTGAAATTAAACAATCTTAAAAT
>JAISZP010000240.1 GCA_031269135.1 Deltaproteobacteria bacterium
AATGAGAACCCGCTTTGGGTCGAAGAAGTCGTCAAGCCGGTCCATCTGCGCTGCGGCTCGCCTCTCTTGACCAGCTTATTGACCAGCTTATCGACCAGCTTATTCTTACGTCGCGCCTCCCTGCTTGCCCCGCTAAGAGGACGTATGAAAAACGCCTAACGCTACCCTCAAAAGTGGAATCGCCGCTCAAAAGTTGGCCCGCATATTTGAGCCATTAGGCTGAATTCATAGATGCGCAATTCGACGAAACAGCATTCAAAGCAGCAGTATTCAACGAAGCGGAATTTATAGATACGCGCGATTCGATAAGGCTGGTCGTTTCAGAGCTGAAGAAGTCCGAGTTCAAGAAGGGCCGAACTAAAAAAGGCCGAACTCAAGAAGGCGGCCTCGATTTGCCGACTGCGCGGATCTTTCGATTGCGCGGCCTTCCGATTGCGCGGCTCCAAAAGCGACCATCCTGTGAAGTCATGACGGCTTCACAGGATGGCTGATATAAAGTCTTCAATCGTCAGATATTTATGGGAATGATGTTCGCCGTGATGAAAATCATCAACTCGACTTTTTCATTAGTGATCTGCCTGTTTTGGAAGAGCCAACCCAGCAATGGGATGTTGTGCAGACCAGGCACTCGGCTGGAACCTGTGGTCTGATCGTCTGTTATGATGCCGCCGATGACCACCGTCTCCCCATCTTTGACCATCAGCTTGGTCCGTGCTTCTCTGGTGTCGATGGAGGGTTCGGAAGTGCCTTCGAATCTAGCTCCGGGGCTATCCTTGGTCAAGGTGATGTCCAAGGTCACGATCTGACCGTTCTCTTCAATGTGCGGGGTGACCCTCAATTCCATAACGGCGTCCTTAAACTCCGTATTGGCCGGCGTGGTGGTCGTTCCGCCGCTGCGATAGGGGATCTGGTGACCTTGTTTGATGTAGACTTCTTGATCGTTGGCGGCCATAATTCTGGGAGCGGAAACGATCTTGGTTTGCCCGACGGTCTCGGAAGCGTTCAGTTCGGCTGTAAGAGCCAAGGTGCCGGCTTTGTTCAAAAAGCCTACGCCGAGCCTGGCGGCGGCGTTGATGTCCATAGCTCCGAAAAATTCCGTGGGATATATATTGCTGTTATCCTGTTCTCCAAAATAACCGGGGATGGATTTTCCTTCCCAATTGGAAAGCTTGTCGTACGCGCCGCCCCAGCGTATGCCCAGAGTCTGAGTGAAGGATGCCGTCGCTTCGACGATGCGGGCCTCGATGAGAATCTGCTTGGTCACCCTGTCGTTGCGCATGAAGATCTGAGTTATGGCCGCCATGGTCGAGATGTCGTCTTCGACGTAGATGTCGTTGCCGATGACCTTGACGGTGCCGCGCATGCTCTTGCCCTTATCGAGTTCAGTGGCGAGAGAACTGACGGAGGCGTACTTGGGCGTAAAGATCTTTTTGACCATAGCCACCTTGGTGGCTGGGTCGGAAATGTCCGGCGTCGCGGCTCTAATGGCGGCGACGGTATCTATGCGAAGAATGTTCCCGCTTTCGATGACTCCGAGATTCTTGGAAGCCAAAACCGTATCCAAGGCTTCATCCCAGGGGACGTTTTTGAGCCTTAAGGTCACTTTGCCGGACACCTGGTCGGATACGACCACGTTCTTGCCGGAAACCTCGCCGATGAGTCGTAAGATGTTATGAATATCGGCGCTCTGAAAGTCCAAGGTTATTCGCTGCCCAGTGTAGACTTTATTGGCGGCCATGCCGTAAGGATCAGTTATGACCACCCCGGTATTGGGCTCTTCGACGGGCGGCATGGGTACGGAAGCCACTTCCGTCGTTACGGGGAGAGACTGCTGCGGCTGAGCGGAAGGCGAAAAATCCATCTGAGCCAAGACGGCGCCGACCCCCATGAACAACGTAAAACAGCAAGCCAGGATAGTGGCTAACAAAACCTTGGTTGCGCCGTTAGTTTTTATCATAATGATTCTCCTGGATGACTAAAAACGAATTATTTCGACCCTCGGGCGGGTAAACGCCTAAAAACAGCCTTCGGAAATGCCTATAAGGCACTTTGGGTTCACCGGGCGGACATAAGTCAAGATTTTCAAACCCGAACCGTCGCCTGCTTTTATAATCGGCATTTGGGATCTTAGGCTTTAATGGCCGAAGATGAAAAACGACGTCCCAGCCGAAGAAAAATTGGAAATTATCAAGTAAAATCAAATATTAAAGGAAAAATAAAAAAATATTCACTAATGTTTAAAACGACTTCAACAAACCTTTACTCCGCAAGCGGGACGCCGTCGGGGGAAGGCGTCTGAAAACCGTCGTTTCCTTGAGCGGAAAGATCTTGAGTCGGCGTGAACGAATCGCCGCCGCCGGGGTCTTCCACGAGTTCATCCGGCTGCTGAAACAATAAGGTGTCGCCGTCAAAAATGGCGCCCATATCGTCGACTTCTTCTTCCAAAGTGTTTAAGCTGAAGACTATCTCTTTGGGTCTGGATTCGCCGCGCGAGTTGACCTCATTTTCTTCGACCACCACCCTGGTGGCGGTGATGTCTTTGACATAGCCGTTATTGGGGCCGATGAGGGTTCCTTTATGCAGGATGAACCCGCGGCCGCCGCTGTCGACCAAAGCGGTCGAATCTTTGGGATTGGCGGCTACGATTATGGCGTTGAGGGTAAACTGGTTTAGAGCCAGCCTTCGCAAAAGCGGAAGTTTTTTGCGGTTCTCGTTTTGCTTTTGAGCGTCTTCCTCGGGCGGTCTGGCCACCGATTCGATAGGCATGAAGGGGTCGTTCATCAAAGTCGCGCTGAAGACGTAACCGCTCATGATTTGTTGATGCCAGGCGTCAAGCTTGAGAAAGGCTTCTCTTTTGGCGTCTAAAGCCGCCACCTCTTCCGGGGTCTTGGGTTCTTCCTCCGGCAGCTGAGCCTTTTCAGGGGAAGTGGCAGGAGGCACCGGCGGAGGAGCGTCCACAGGAACATTGGGAATCGCTCCTGAATCAAACCCAGGTTGCGGCGGAGGAGGAGGGACGACATTGGCGCCGGGAACCGCCGGGACGGCGGGAACCGATGGGAGAACCTCGCCGGACATCGGAACCTGCGGAATTTGTTCCGCGGAAAGGGGCTGAGCCGGAGGATTTATATCGTTTGCTTGAGTCGGTAAGGGCGGCGCGACAGGTAAGCTGGGATTGGTGTTGATCTCCAACTGAACTTGGCCGCTCTGAGGTTGGTCTTGAGCCCAAACCGCCGTCGGCGACAGCATAGCGGCTAGCATGGCCAACAGCCAAAGTAGCGCTAAGCGGGTCGGACTAAAACAATACCCATTTTTGGCAAGCTTCATAAGAATCCACTCAAAAAAACCTCTGACTTAAGTCAAGGGATAAATTGGGTTCGAATTTGATTAGAAATACAAGAAAATATTCCAAACCATCGATTCATAACAAAATTCGATTCATAACAAAATTCGGTTCA
>JAISZP010000362.1 GCA_031269135.1 Deltaproteobacteria bacterium
GAAAATAACGATCCTGACAGAGTCGGTCCCCAGGCTCCTAAAATCCTGCCCACTGTCCCTGAATTCTTAGCTTCATATGGTCTTACCTTTGATCATCCGGGAATCAATTTAATGGCTAATTTAAACGCCACCTATATTGGCGATAGCTGGGTAAATGATTACACCGCCACTCCAGATCCAAATGGCTATACTTTATTCGGCGGCTACACTGTAGTTGATTTCGCTTTGGAAAAACGGCTCTGGGACTTTGGAGACAAAGGAAACCTAGGGTTGCGGGCAGAAGTCAACAACATTTTTGATTCCGATTACGCTTTCAACTTGGATTACCCCTTGCCGGGACGTAATTTTTACGTAGGCCTACGCTACACTTACTGATCCCGTTTGATCCGATCCAATCGATCCAGATCCAATTTATTGGCTGTACGGTCTTGCTTAGCCCGTACAGTCTTGGGATATTCACTTGACATACCCCAGATAACCTCATTTGGGTGACCTGATGATTCCGGTCACCCAAATGTTTACAGGAACTTATCTTGGAAATCAAAACCCTGTGGCTCGGGCTTTTGTTGTCCATGGCCACTTTTGCAGTCAAGACAGGCTTAGGCTGGGCCTACCTTTGGTCGGTGAGTCCTAATCGAAAACGCCTTTGGGCAAGCCTAGCCATATTAAGCATTTACGCCGCTTTATTCGGCGGCATCGCTCTTTTCGTCTCTAAAGTAAACTTGCTTGCTCACTATGACATCTTTGCCCCGCTTTGGCGAAATGCGGTCACTCTTCACTGGCTCGTCGCCGCCATGCTGCTATTGTGGGGGGTGATCCTTCTCGGCAAACCAAACTCGGAGAGTTGCGCCCATCACAGCCGAGGCTATCTGGCTTTAGTAATCCCCTGCCCTGTCTGCCTTAGCGTCGTATTAATGTCGACGTCTTCGCTCACCCTCTACTTCCCGGATCAAGCTCTCCAAGCTACCGCTTGCCTGTTTTTCGCTTTTCTCCTAATCGCTTTGCTGGCCGGACTTATAATCAACAGAAAGACGACAAACAGTCAATCGACTTCAAATAAGCTGGGTTTGGTCATGTGCATGCTAGCCGGATACTTTATGTTGTCGGCCCTTTTGGTTCCGCATTTTTCCGAATTAAGCCAGGTTTATCGATTAGCGGCCAATGGCAGAAATTACTCCCCTGTCGCCTTAGGACAGATCATTGGTTGTCTCGGGGTCATCATAGTGTTGGCTGGACTCGGTTTTGCGGTCGCCAAAAAACGGATGGGAAATCAGAAGTCGGTTTCCCCTTCAGCTAAACTCATCGGCTTTCCAAAGCCCAACTTGACCAGGGCCGCGCTATAGGCAAGTTCAGCAGCAGCGGCAATACGAAGAAGGGCTAGTCGGCTCCTTCGCGTCAGTACGGATCTATCGGCGCATCTCCATTTAGCGCAGGTTTAGTCGGCGCAGCTATTTAACGCAGATATCGTCAGCGCATGTTTAGTAGACACAAATCTATTTTGCGCAAATCTAGTCAGCGCAGTTCTAAAAATTCAGCATAACTCTTAAGGCGCACTTTCAAAACACTCTGCTGAAAATACCGTAAACCGCCGCAAAGAAACGATGGGTACGAATATCTGTCAAGCTTTTCGAACCCAATTCCTCCCAATGGCTAAAGCCAAAGGGTTTGCTTGGGTTATTTTTATGAATTTCGGGGCTCTTTTACAGTCTGCCATTTACCTTATTTCATCCACCCTACTCTACCCCGCCCTAGTCGCCTTAATGGTCTGTTTCATCATCGTAATCGTAAGCTTAGGGGCTTTCTTAGCCGAATGGACTCATCGGGCGAAATTGCAAAAACCCGCTGCGGAAGACTGGCTGGCGATATTGCAGGGCAAAAAAACAATTGAACATTTCTTGGGAAAATCTCTTGATAGGCTTGACGCAATCCTAAAGAGCCAAGAGCCGACTTGGGCTGAGGTGGAGTATCTTCTGCGTCAAACCAGCCTACAGCAACAAAAGAAGCTCGACCACCTAAGAGTTTTGATTCGGCTGGGTCCATCTCTGGGCTTAATAGGCACTCTCATCCCCATGGCCACGGGACTAGCCTCGTTAAGCCAAGGAGACATGACTCGTTTATCGACCGATTTGGTGTTGGCCTTCACCACCACAGTGGTGGGACTAGCCATCGGCGTAACCGCTTTTGTGCTCTATACCATCCGGAGCCGTTGGCTGAAGCAGGATCTTGAGACTTTTGAATTGATAGCGGAAAGCCGAGCGGAAACGGCAATGGAGAAAAAATCGTGAGAACTTCAAGAACTTTTAGAATCGGTCGGTTTAGGTCGAGATTAAATCTAAACCTACCTTCAGAAGATCCTATGAACGCCGTGGCGAACTTGGTGGATATCTTTCTGGTCTTTATCGTCGCGCTGCTGATGCGTTTTCTGTCGGCTTACCACTTGGAGGATCTTTTGAACCAGCAAAGCGAACTGACGGTGTTAAAGAAAAGTCCCGACGGAGAGATGACCATAATATCCAAAAAAGGAACTGAGATTCAGGCCGTCAAGATAACCAGAACCCAGGCCGAAGGCCGAGGCACAAGACTTGGCGTCGCTTACCAACTTGAAGACGGAAGCATGATTTATCTGCCTGATGAGGATTAAATAAAATGAAAAACCCTGCTTCAAAGAAAATCGTTGTTTCAATAAAAAACCCTGCTCCAAAGAGAAACACTGTTTCAATGAAAAACCCTGCTCCAAAGAAAAACGCCTCTTCAAAGAAAAATATAGCTTCTTGGTCGTTAAGTAGATGCGGCTTATGGAGCAATCTAATATTATCGGCGATGATTACCTTGCTCTTGGCAGGCAGCCTGCTTGCTGGCGGCTCAGCTGGCGAGGCTATAAACGAATTAGAATTTTCAGCCCCGCCGAAGAGGATAGTCTCTCTGTCGCCGACAGCGAGTGAAATGATCGCGGCTTTAGGAGTCCACGAAAGTCTAGTGGGTCTTACCTACCTAGACGTACACCTGCCTGAACTAGCGGGCAAAGCGCTCGTTGGCGGCCCTGACGCCCCGCACTGGCCGGCGGTGAGATCGCTGAACCCCGATCTTGTCATTGTAGCGCCGACTCTATACGAGCAAGCCAAAGAAGAGTTTAACGACGCAGCTATTTTAATCTGGGATGTGGATATGAATTTAGCCCAGTCCAAAGAAAAATTTCTTTGGCTGGCTGGGATTTTTGATAAAACGCCTCAAGCCGAAAAATTGATTTCCGACAGTCAAAATCTATTGGAGCTAATTGCTTTAAAAACACAAAAGATTCCCGCTGACGAAAAGCTCAGAGTTTTGCGAGTCGCTTTAAAAGACGGCAAACTCATAAGTCCGGCGGATGATTCTTTTCAAACAGAAATCGTCAAAGCCTCCGGCGGCATTGCCGCCGTTCTGGGAGAGGGTCAAGAGATAGTCCTTACCCCAGAAAATTGGCTGGCCTTCAATCCCCAGTTTGTTTACGCCTGCGCCGACGGTTCGGCTCTAAAGCAATTTCTGTCGCTGCCGCCTTGGAACGAGGCGGAAGCGGTCAAAAATCAAAATATAAGATTCTTCCCCTGCGCTTTGACCGACCGGGCGGCGACCAACGTCGGCTACTTCGTAGCCTGGCTTTCGTCATCCATTTACTATGAAAGCTTTTCGAAAGTCGAAAATCTAATCGAGCCAAACGCCTATTTAGGCCAAGAACCTATAGCGCTTGACGTTCCTTACGTGGAAAAGGCAAGGATAATCGACTCCAGGTTAATGGATTTTACACACCGCACGCTTGTCATCGACTTTAAAAGCCCTCAGAAAATCGTCTCTACCGTGACAGGTCAGACGGATGGGATAAAGGCTATCGGCAATTCCTACTCCCCGACTCCTGTCTGGGATATTTACCATATGCTCGGCTTCGAAAAATCTCAACAAGACCTATACCAAACTCTGGAATTAGATCCTAAGACCACCAGCCTTTTGGCCACCGGTGCGGATATGACCAATCTGGTGGTAAAATCGGTCGAACACCAAGACCTCTCGGTAACGGCCTTAGTCACCGCCGGGGTGGAAGGAAACGCCCTTCGTAGCGCCCATGACGAGGGCGCCTATTTTGAAAAGCCGGGAACAATCAACATCATAGTCATGACCAACCGCCGACTGACCGACAGAGCGGCGACCAGGGCCTTGATCACCATAACTGAAGCCAAGAGCGCGGCTCTTTGGGACATGGACATAAGAAGCGTCCAAACGCCTTTGGATAACCCCGCGACCGGCACAGGCACCGACGACGTCATAGTGGTTCAAGGAGAAGGTCCGTCGCTCGATTACTCCGGAGGCCACTCGAAACTTGGTCAGCTCATCTCCGAAGTCGTCTGCCAGGCGGTTAAAGAAGCCATCTTAAAGCAAAACGGAAAACTCCCGCACAGAAACGTCTTTGAACGCCTTCAAGAAAGAGGACTTTCGATCGAAACTATTTTAGGCTCCCAATACGCTCAGCACCGCTCCGACTTTGTGGCTCTTTTACTAAACCAACGATACCAATCTTTCTTGGAAGCGGCCTTTAGCCTAAGCGACGCTCAGAGCCTTGAGCAGTTAAGCGACCATGAAATACTGACGCCTTGGGCACTGGGCATCGCCGGCGAAATAGCTCAAAAACAAGTTACACGGCTTGAGGACGCCTTTGTCCTTGACGGTCATCCCCAGGCCCTCGCGATTGCACTCAATGCTTTGATCACGGGCTTAGTCAACCGCTAGCCGAAAGATTACGACCAGGGCATGGTTTTTGCCGTAGTTAAGGTTTAGCCGTAGTCAAGGTTTAACCATAGTTACTTTTTAGCCGTAGCTAAGGTTTAGCCATAGTCAAGGTTTAGCCGAAGCTTGAGGCCTTATAGCGCAGATTAAGCCGGAAATGCGGCCCAAGAGATATCGCGCGGGCGTAAAATCAGCTTAAACGGCTATCGCGCACTATGACTATCGTCT
>JAISZP010000376.1 GCA_031269135.1 Deltaproteobacteria bacterium
GGAATTTGCATTCAAATGAGTTGATATATTTTTTGCTTGTCATGGCCGAAACAAGGCCGACCAATCCTCCCGCCAAATTGATGGTTGATGGCGGATGGTTGATGGTTGCCGACATATAATGACTAAAAACGCTCAAATTCAACGACGAATTCAAGCAAAGCGCTCTAGTGAGGGTTTCACCGGCGCGCTAGCCGACATGCTGATGTTGGAGGCCTTAAAAGAAGCCATGGCCGCCGAACTTCAAGGGGAGGTGCCTGCCGGAGCCTTAGTGGTCAGTCCAAATGGAGACGTCTTAGGCCGCGGGCAAAACCGGGTCATCAGCTTGTCCGATCCTACCGCTCACGCCGAAATGGAGGCCATCAGGTCCGCCGCAACCCGCAAGGGCAATTACAGGTTGACCGGAGAGGTCCTGATATCCACTTTGGAACCCTGTCCGATGTGTCTGATGGCGGCGGTCCACGCCAGAATCTCCATTGTGGTCTTTGGAGCGCCGGAGCCTAAATGGGGCGCGGCCGGGTCGCTTTTTGACCTAGTTTCTTTGCCCGGCCTCAACCACCGCCCTGAAATCTGGGGAGGGGTAAGAGCCTCCGAGTGTGCTAAAATAGTTCAAGAGTTTTTTTTAAAGAAAAGAGCTGGCAAACCGGAGCAGCCAGATTAATTTCCGATCAATTCCCTGTCGATGCCCGGTCGATTCCCGATCAATTCTCGATCAATACTCGGTCAATGCCCGGTCGATGCTTGATTAACGCCCTCTGAGACAAGCAAGTCTTGCCCCTTTTTTCGGTCGCAAAAAAAACTCTCTAATCCATCTTTCCCGATCAATCTTTCTCGATCGATCTTTCCAGATCGATCTTTCCCGATTGAAATCCGACTTTTGCAAGGAAACGGTAACTGCGGTGTTGACTATCGAACGCTTCTCCGAGATGACCCCACAGCGGCTTAGCCGGATCATGGCCCGCTCGACGGATGATTATCGCCCGATTATGGAGCAGACTCTCCAAATTTTGGAACGCCTCAAAGACGATCCTCAAAAAGAGCTTTTACGTGAATATGGTCTTCTCAAAGACGACTTGACCATCAGCGACTTTAAAGTCACTGAAAAAGAAATTCAAGCCGCCGTCGATTCTCTCCCCAAGACGCTGATGACGGCTCTGGAAAAGGCTATGGACAACATCGTCCGCTTTCACCGCAGCCAACTGGAGAGGCCTTTGTGGTTCACCGAGGTAAGCCCCGGCATTTTGGCCGGACGCATGACCAGACCCTTGGATAAAGTGGGAGTCTATATCCCCGGCGGACGGGCATCGTACCCCTCAAGCGCCCTGATGAACATAATCCCCGCCAAGGTCGCTTCCGTCAATTCCATCATCGCCGTCACCCCGCCGTCAGGGGCTTTCGCCGCTCGCCCCGAGATCTTGGCCGCTTGCCATCTGGCGGGAGCGACGGAAATCTACAAACTCGGAGGCGCCTGGGCCGTCGGCTGTTTGACTTACGGTTTGGCGGGAGTCCCAAAAGTCGATAAGATCGTGGGACCGGGAAGTTCTTGGGTCACGGCGGCCAAAATGGCCGTCTTCGGGCAAGTGGACGTCGATCTTCCCGCCGGCCCCAGCGAAGGATTCATCATCGCCGACGGACAGGCCGACCCTTCTTGCCTCGCCTGGGACTTTCTCTCTCAGCTTGAGCACGACCCTCAGGCCAGCGCCATATTGGTCACCAACGATATGGACGTCGCCGAAAAAGCGTCGGCGATCGTAAATAGGGAATTGGAGACTCTTGAGCGCTCTGAGATAGTTCGTCAATCAATAACCAATGCGGCAATCTTATTGGTCGATGATTTGGAGCAGGCCTTCGATTTGGCCAACCGATACGCGCCGGAGCACCTCGAGATTGTGGTCGACGATCCCATGTCCAAGCTCGGTTTAGTCCAAAACGCCGGCTCGGTTTTTCTTGGACCTTTTTCGCCGATACCCGCCGGAGATTACGCTTCGGGTCCCAACCACGTCCTTCCCACAGGAGGAGCCGCCAGAGCCTTTTCAGGACTCTCGGTGGATTCTTTCCTGAAAAAGATCACCTTCCAAAAGCTGAGCCGCCAGGCGCTGTCGGATATAGCGCCTACGGTCGTCACATTAGCCAAAGCCGAGGGCCTTCCCGCGCACGCGCGCTGCCTTGAGCAAAGAGAGCTAAAAAATTCCTGACCCGGCTCAAGAGAAAAAACTGCGGAATTATTTGACAAATTCGATAAAAAAACCTATGATTTCCAATATGATCTCTAAGTGGACTTAGTCCGCTTTCCCGGTTATTTGTTCGAAAATTCCGCATACCGTCATTGCGACCGTTGAAAACGGTCGCATCGAGCTAGGGAGAAACATATGCCGACCATAAAAGGCTCCAAGACCGAGCAAAATATACTCACAGCTTTTGCCGGCGAATCTCAAGCCAGAAATCGCTACACCTTCGCGGCCTCCATCGCCAACAAGGAAGGCTATGTAAAGATCGCCTACATCTTTACCGAAACGGCCGACCAAGAGAAAGAACACGCCAAACGCCTCTTCAGTTTTCTCGAAGGCGGCGAGGTGACCATTTCCGCCGGTTTTCCCGCAGGCTTGCCGCAAAACACCATCGCTCAGTTAGAGGCCGCCGCAGGCGGCGAAAACCACGAGTGGACCTCCATGTACCCTCAATTCTCCAAAACCGCCCGTGAAGAAGGCTTCGAGGCCCTCGCCAAACTCATGGACGGTATAGCCATAGCCGAAAAGTACCATGAAAAACGGTTTCTCGACTTTTTGGCCGAACTGAAAAACGGCACTTATTTTAAAAGGGACAAGGCCGTCACTTGGCGCTGCCGCAACTGCGGGTATCTTCACCAGGGACAGGAACCGCCTGATTCTTGCCCTGTTTGCGCCCATCCGAAGGCATATTTCGAAGTGCTTTAACTCCACCACTTTTCGCTTAAAGGCCGCCCTGCTCGGCAGGGCCGCCTTTAAGCCGACCATAAGGTGAAACCAATGCCAAACATCAACCAGAATTTAAAATGCAACGTGTGCGGACAGATCGTCGGCGTCTTAAACCCCGGCGGCGGAGAGCTGGCCTGTTGCGGCAGCCCTATGAAGCTTTTGACCGAAAACACCACCGACGCCGCCAAAGAAAAGCACGTGCCGGTCATCACCAAAGTCGACGGCGGCTTTAAGGTCAGCGTCGGTTCGGTCGCTCATCCCATGGAGGAAAAGCATTCCATCCAGTGGATCGAACTCCAGGCGGGCGGCATCACCCAGGTAAAACACCTCAAACCCGGCGAAGCCCCGGAAGCCACCTTCAAGGCGCCTGACGGCCCGGCTGTCGCCAGGGAGTTCTGCAACCTCCACGGACTCTGGAAAGCTTAAACCCTCTTACATCTAAAAAATAAGCCGCCGTGAGACGCTTCGTCGATATCGGCGGTTTTTTTACGCCAAAAAATCGGTCTTTATGGTTAATTACATATCTGATTGGACATATCTGATTGGACATATCTGATTGGACATATCTGATTGGACATGTCTGTTCGCCGAACGCTTAGCGTGAATCGGAAAATTTATTTTTTTGATTCATGAGCCGGGGGCGAGGGCTGGAAAACCACGCCCTAACGACGGTT
>JAISZP010000107.1 GCA_031269135.1 Deltaproteobacteria bacterium
GCTGATGAAAATCAGACGCGATGAAAAATAAACGCTAGTGGCGGTAATGAACTATCAAATTCATTACCGCCACTGAGGTGTAGGCATCTAAATATTTGGCTTCTAGTTTGTTTGCCCTTAGTTTGTCGGCATTTGGTTTGTTTGCCCTTAGTTTACCGGCTTCCAGTTTGCTTGCCCTTAGTTTGTAGGCGTCTAGTTTGTTTGCCCTTAGTTTGCAGGCGTCTAGTTTGTTAGCATCTAGTCTGTCGGCGCCTAGCCTGTTTGCCCCTTGTTTGCTCGCATCTAGTTTGTCGGCATCAGTAAACGCCGCAAATTTAGTCGCGATCAGTCATTTTGGGGTATGTTCAGCTGGTAGGCGGCCAAATCCATTAAACCATGACCAGACAAAGTGAACACCAGGCACCCAGGTTTTCCTAGTTTTTCCAGCTCCAAGGCTTTGAGGCAGGTGGCCGCCAAGGCGTGAGCCGATTCCGGGGCCGGGATGACGTATTCGGAGTTTGCGAACAGTTTAGCGAATTCAAAGACGCTTTCGGAGCTGACGGCCGTCGCATCGATGAGTTTGGATTTCAGCAGCGCGCTGACGATCGGAGAAGCGCCGTGGTATCTGAGGCCTCCCGCATGAATGGCCGGCGGCTTGAAATCGGTTCCCAAACTGTACATCGGCATCAAAGGAGTAAAGCCCGCAGTGTCTCCGGCGTCATAGGTGAAAGAGCCTTTGGTGAGGGTCGGACACGATTCAGGCTCGGCTGCGAGGGCTTTGACTTTGTCCCCCGCTAAGATTTGGGGGATAAAAGGCGTCACCAGTCCGCCGAAGTTCGAGCCTCCGCCGTGACAGGCGATCAGGTAATCCGGTTTTTCTCCGGCGATCGCAAGCTGCTTTTTGACCTCAAGGCCGATGACCGTCTGGTGGAGGAGCACGTGGTTCAAGACGCTGCCGAGGACATAATTGGTGTCTTTGCGGCTGGCCGCTTCTTCGACGGCCTCGCTTATGGCCAGTCCCAAGGTGCCGAGGGTGTCAGGGTCTTTGTTTAAGGCTTCTCTGCCGACTTTGGTGACTGTGCTGGGACTCGGGAAGACTTCGGCTCCCATCAAATTCATGATGACTTTGCGGTAGGGCTTTTGTTCCAAGCTGACCTTCACCATAAAGACTCTGACGTCTAGTCCGAAATGTTTGGTGGCGATCGAGAGGGCCGTGCCCCACTGACCGGCTCCGGTTTCGGTGGTCAGCCTTTTGATGCCGGCTTGTTTGTTGTAGTAAGCCTGAGCCATGGCGGTATTGCTTTTGTGACTGCCGGAAGGAGAGACGGATTCGTCTTTGTAATATATGCGCGATTTGACTCCCAGCGCCTTTTCAAGGCGGACGGCCCGCACCAAGGGAGTAGGCCGCCAGATGGCCAGCGCCTCTAAGACTTCTTCAGGAATTTTGTGGTCGCGCTCGTCGCTCAACTCCTGCTCGATCAGAGATTGGGGGAAGATGCCGGCTAAGGCCGACGGCGCGACAGGCAGGCGATCGGGGGTTAAATAGGGACCCAGCGGCTCCGGCAGATCCGGTAGGATGTTGTACCAACTGGTGGGTATTTCGTTTTTTGGAAGATAGATCTTGTATTCTTGTAACGGCATTATTACCTCTTGCCCGAAACTTCGGAACGGTTTGGCCCAAAAATAAGCGACATCTTAAAATGAGGAGCCTGGTGATGGATGAGAATAAATGCGGATGTCTATGAGGTTGAAGGCATTTTGTAGAAATATATGTAATATCGAATATATGTCTTATCAAAATATATGACTTATAAAATATATAAAATGTTCAGCCATAGTTTTTAATTATGAATTCAGCCGCTTTGGGCAAATCTTCGGCGACTATGGTCCCGGCTGGGACCTGGAACTGGTCGGCTTGACCGTACCCGGTCTTGACTAAAATGGAAGCTTTGACGCCGGCGTTGATTCCGGCTAAAACGTCGAGAGTCTTGTCGCCGACCATAAAAGAGTTTTTGAGATCCAGATTGAGATCCCTAGCCGCCTGTTTCAGCAAATTCGGAGAAGGTTTGCGGCACGTGCAGGGAGCAAAGTCCGGGTGATGAGAGCAATAACGCCAGCCGTCAAGACGAAAGCCTAAGGACTCTAAAAGAAAGGCGTCGACTTTTTCGTGCAGAGTTTTGACGTCTTGTTCGCTATAGAGACCTCTTATGATTCCTGACTGGTTCGTTATGACCACCAGGGCGAAACCCGCGCGATGAAGCCGCAGCAAAGCCTCAGGGACGCCGGAAATGAACTCGAAGTCCTCGAACCTAAAGACGTACCCTCTGTCGTGGTTTATGGTGCCGTCTCGGTCCAGAAACACCGCCGGGCGCAGAGGCGATTTTGAGGTCGGCGAATCAGGCATATTTTTGGCTCATCAGTTTCGCCGTCACCAGATCTCCCACCTGATCGAAGGGTGTTTCGCCTCCTAATTCGTAGGGAAAGTTTTGGCCGCCCGAGAGATAATCCCTCACGGCTTGTTTTACGGCGCTGGAGGCCGGAATTTGGCCTATATGCTCAAGCAGCATCGCTCCTGACAGAATGGCCGCCAGAGGATTGGATCTGCCCGTTCCGGCGATGTCCGGGGCCGAGCCGTGCACAGGCTCGAACATGCATAGGCCGTCGCCTATGTTGCCAGAGGCGGCTAGTCCCAATCCGCCGGTCAAAGCGGAAACCAGATCGCTTACGATGTCGCCGAATAAGTTTGGGCACAGTATCACCCCAAACTCTGCTGGAGTTCTGGGGAGCTGATAGCACAGGTTGTCGACGTTGATCTTTTTGAGCTTTATATTTGGATAATTTTTGGCGGTTTTAGCCGTCCACTCGTCCCATAATCCGTAGAACTGCGGAAGAGCGTTGGCCTTGGTGGCGACGTGGAGCGAGTTCTCCCCACGTTTTTCGGCGAGCTTGAAGGCGCGATGAGCGATCCGCTCTACGGCGGGCTGGGTGAGAAGACCTAAGGCGAAGGCGCAGTCTCTGGGAGGCGAGACCTGAATTTCCACCTTCGAGGTAAATTCGTATTCGCCTCGGCCTGCGGCTAAATCGCCGGTGTAGCTCCCGGAGAAGGGGGCGCCCAGGCCCATGTAGAAGTCTTCGGTATTTTCTCTTACGACGTCGATGTCGATAGAAATATTGCCGCCCAAGGGAATTGGGACGTTGGGATAAGTTTGAGCGGGCCTTAGGTTTAGGAATTGGTCGAAATGGAAGCGAAGGGCCAACAGAAGCTCTTGCTCTAAAGGTCCTGGGGGCACCCTAGGATCCCCCACCGCTCCCAACAGCAAGGCTTTAAAACCGGCTAACCGCTCCAAGGCGCCGCTTGGTAGAACCTCTTTGTGTTTAAGGTAATAACCAGCGCCGTAAGGAAGGGTTTCAAATTTTAGATCAAAGCCGAAGATCTTGGAAGTAGCGCTAAGCACCTTCATCGTTTCGCCGATCACCTCCGGGCCGATGCCGTCGCCGGGGATAACCGCAATATCGTAATCCATAACCTCTCCGAAAAGTTGAAAGCGAGGGAGCAAAAAAGTCGCCAAATCAGGGACGAACGAACAAAACATCCTCTTTACGCCAAAGGTCGCGTTTGGGATAAGAGGGAAAAATCTCCATAGAGCCAAAGAATCAGAAGTTGAAGCAAACGGCGATTGGTGGCATTGTACACCACAGCGCACTTAGGCTCAAGATGTTTTCAAGCAGAGTTTCCCCGTTGGGTTTCCTAGCAGTGTTTACAGCCGCCTTGCAACTTTCCGACAGGTTTTTGGCGATTTTATTGTCATGGTTTTTGGTGGATTAAAACCACCAGCTTAAGCTGGTTTATGAATAGCAACTCATAAACAACTAATGAGAAGAAAATAATTATGCTAACAACTCGATAAAAGTTAATATTTGAAAAGCCTTATCTTGATTTTACTTGACATAACATTATTACCTTGTTATAATCGAAACCATGGTTAACTTGCTGACTGAGAGGGGACGATGATACATTTCAGTAAACTTAACTTAACAATCAACGATTACCCTCAAAAGCTGAAATTTTGCGGGCATAGCGATTCATTAGTCAGAAATCACAGATGGATCCTTAAGATTTTTGAAAAGCACCGCACAATTCATGATATAAAAGAAATCGACATTCATACAGTTTCTAGTTTTCTTTTTGAGAGATTAGACATTAACTGTAAGAATATCGTGGTAAGTGAGCAATATACATTCCGTAGCGCATTATACAATCTTTTAAATTCTATAAAAGTGGACAATGTCCCAAATTATACAATAAATCTTCGCCTACAGAAGTTCCAGTAGAATATAATGATTTTTTTATGAAGTATAGTTGTTTCGTTGGTAGCTTGTCAAACAGCGATATCACCAAAAAATATAAATCAAACACTATTAAAAGTTTTATAAAATACCTTAAAGAATTAAATATATTAAATATATATGAAATTAAAATTGAAGACGCACAAAATTATATTGACAGACGTACAGATATCTCTTTAAGTGGGAAAAAATCTATTAAACTTATTTTGCGTGAGGCCATCAATTGGATGAATACGAATAAAATAATTTCTTTCAATGAGTTGCAAACATTTCCAAAAATAATTACATAAAAAAATAGTTTATTGTGTTTATATATGTATTATTAGTCATTTTTTAATCTGAAATCTTTTAGCCAATTCTCTAGATTAGCTTTATTTTCATTACTGAATCTTT
>JAISZP010000157.1 GCA_031269135.1 Deltaproteobacteria bacterium
GCAGGCCGCTTAATTTGATGAGTCGGCAAGAACATGCCGACAAGAATAAGCCGATAAAACATGAACGCTTGGGCGCAATTGGAATCCTGACCAAGTATACCTGTCGACAATTATTGGGACTGTAGCCGATGTTACCGATTAAAATTACGGACGATCAAGAGCGAATCCAGATCTGCCGAAGTGGTACGACCAGCTATTGTGAAATTTATGGAGTTTCCCTGAGGGAAAAAAGAGGCGGGCGAAGACTGGATGGCTGGCTGGATGGATGGATGGATGGATGGATGGATGACCGGCTGATAAGACGATGACGGGAAAAAACTAAAAATTAGTGCTGAGATGCTGGGTATTTGGGCTTCTAACTCGAAATGCTCATGCTTTTCCAGTTAGGATAGACTAATTTTAGCATTATCAAGCCAAAATGCTACGAGGCAAAATAAAGATAAAGAGATAAAGACCAAAGTTCACCTGCAACCCTGAGGCTCAACAAAACGGAGATTAAAAATTACGATTTCAGTCGGGCGGATCGGCAGGCGTTGGAACTGGTCAAGGCAGGGATTTAAGAGTCTTTGGGCTTGCCGTTTTTCCAGTTTACGTTGATTCAGCGGCAAGATATTAGGGTAGAAGCACGAAAAACAGGATAGAAGCGCGAAAATTCAGAAAAAAACAATCTTCCGAGCAGTGGCGTAAAATTTATCCAGAAGAGCGATTGGTCAGCCTCAGAGCAAGTATGGACTAAAACATTAGCGTCAATAAACGCTTTTACTTGCGGACATCATTCTTGCCTGTCGAATTTGAAGCCTTACGGCGTCAAAATTGGGCAATCTTTTCGCTCTCGGGATATGACGAGGAAAACAAAGGAAGGAAGGTTGAATCGTTAGGCTGCGACAAAAACTACGAACGACGAGGCCGGAGCTCGACCAAAACAAAAGAAAGGAAGTTTCGTTAGGTTTAATCAATACGCGGCTAGAGCGCGTCAGGGCGGCATTTTAAAAACTTTCTCCAAAAACAGCCGACGAAAAACGGTTAAGGCGATGACTTTCAGGACAGATCAGTCTTGCGGACCAGCATCGGAACCTTAAAAAATTCCACCCCTTCCTTTTTCATGACCTCTTCCTCATCAAAGGTTGAAAGCCCACGAATATTGCGCTTGGGCGTCACGCCAAAATGCATCTTTAACGCTTCATTGCTGAAATTAGCGCCTACATCGGCAAATTCCGATTCTAGAGTTTGGGTTAAAACCTTCATCTGGTTTAGAGCTTTGAGCATCAGCTCTTTATTATCGGGATCCGCAGACGACTCGGTCGGGCGCTCGTTAGATTCCGCAACTCGGCTCTTGACCAGGCCGAACGTCGAAGGTCGTCTGACTACATTATCCACTCCGCAGACAGGACAAGGAAGCAACTTTTTTTTAATCTGTTCTTCCAGATCGGCTAGGTTTGCGAACCAACCTTCAAATTGGTGTCCATTGAGACACATTAAGTCAAAAACAACCATAACTATAACCCGCAATATTTTGGCGAAAAATGAACCGAAGCGGATTTCGATTTCTCCTGAGGCCGATAGGCCTTAATTTAATAATAAGTCCTAGTTTGGGAGTTGTCAAATATCTAGTTTCTATTTGGTATGCGTCAAAGGATGAATTTTGCCGATGTTTAGGATTCTAGCCGCTTTCAGCCGAATCGGCGTTATCGCGAAACCTGACGAAACAGATTCCTTTTTTCTTTTACGGTGATTTCTGGTAATATAGTAAAAAACAATTCAGCGTTTTCGCAATAAGCGCAATTGTCGATTTTTGTGTCAATAAACCTTTTTCTTCCCCTGCCTCTCTTGGGAGCCGTATTGGCGCCCGATACACTTTTTCTCTCGGTAGGAGAAATCTATGCAATATTCCGTGACCTTCAGACACATGGAGCCCTCCGACCATCTTAAAGAGTATGGTCGTGAAAAACTAGGCAGACTGGAAAAGTACCTAGACTCTGTTCTTGACGCCGATGCGATTTTTTCTGTGGAAAAATTCCGACACAAAGCTGAGGTGGTCTTAATCTCCGACGGCCTTAAAATCAAGGCCGAAGAGGAAACCGACGACATGTATTCGGCCCTCGATCTAGTCGTCGACAAGTTGGAAAAACAGATCAAAAGGCATAGGGAAAAACTGAAGGGACACAACAAAGGTTGGGGGGGCTCCAAGAAGTCCCAAGGCGGAAATGGAATGTCGGCCGGATTCGACAAAGACGACGATCTCGAGCCGGACGTCGTCACTGCCGATCGCACCAGAGATCTGACCTTAAGCAACATGAGTCTGGCTGAAGCGGCTGAACTGTTGGCGCACAGCGCCAACCCCTTTGTAGTCTACATAGATCGCGAAAACTCGGGGCTGCGGCTTCTTCATCAATCGACCAACGGCACATTAGAATTATTGAGGCTGCACGTAAAAGATTGAAAAACACATCAAGCGCCTTTTTCGCGTCTCAGTCGTCAGGGCGGCGTCAGTCCCCAAACTTTAAGGCCCTAAACTTCACGATCTCAAGCACTCTGACGCCGAGCCTGTCGACGCCGAAACCCGTCGACCATAAGTTATTCATCCCTAAAAGCCTTTAGGATCGCCTTTTGCTCAGACAAGCGTTTGCTGTCGGAAAAACGCATCGCCTGCGGCGACGAATATAATCCGACATGCTCCTAGTAGCGGCGCACCACGATCTAGCTTACGGTGCGCCAGTTTTTTTAACCTGTTTAATTAGCGTCGCAGACCTTCGTAGGCCTTGTCGACAGTCCCATGCCACATGCCGATCGAGAAAACGCGAATCGAGAAAATGCCGACTGAGAAAATGATCGACCAAAATTGCGTCTGGCTGGATTTTAAGCCTCCCGATAAGGACGAGGCCCTCAAAGAGCTTTGCCGATTCGCCGCTTCCCGTATCGGACTCAACGAAAAAGCGGTGTTGACGGTAGTAAGCGACCGCGAAAAACTCGGTTCGACGGCGGTCGGCAGAGGTTTGGCCATCCCTCACGGCAAGACCTCTTTGGTGGACGGCGTTCATATTTTTTTCGCCAGAACTCTCCCCGGACTTGACTTGGATTTCGACAGCCCTGACGGAGAGCCGATTCGCCTGTTGGTTCTGGTTTTAAGTCCGCAGCAGTTTCATTCGGATCATTTAAAAATATTGACCACCTTAGGCGGCATCTGGAAATCGACGCAAAACATCGACGATCTAATGGCCGCCGACGATCCTCAAGCCTTTGCGGCGACTTTTGCGGCCCTTTCGGGCCTGCAATAGACCTTAAAAATTAATTAGCGGTGGTTCATGTCTGAAGCCATAAAATCCGGGTTAATCATCGTCGTCACTGGCCTGTCGGGCGCCGGCAAGTCTCTGGCTTTAAAGTCCCTTGAAGACAACGGCTTTCTGGCCATCGACAATCTTCCTGTGCAGCTTTTGGCGAAGTTCTTGGCCATACGCAAAGAGAGCGGCGATTTCATCAGAATCGCCGTAGGCATGGACGCCAGAGAAGCCGAATTGATGGACCACTTCGACGAAGCGTTCACCCAGGCTCGGTATCTCGGCTACGAACTCAAGCTCTTGTTTATGGAGGCTGCCGACCAGGTCTTGGTCAAACGCTTCTCCGAAACCAGACGCCCGCACCCGCTCGCTCCGGACGGCGGCTTGATTTCAGCCATCTCCATAGAGCGCAAAAGACTCGCTCCTCTGAGGGAAATCGCCGATTTGATCATCGACACCACCCACGTCACTGTTCCCAGACTCCGGGAGATGGTCATAGAGCGCTTCGTGCAGACTCAAAATCGCCGCAACCTCGCGGTTGAGGTTCTGTCGTTCGGCTTTAAGAACGGTCTTCCGCCTGAAGCGGATCTGATGGTCGACGTCAGATTTCTTCCCAACCCCTTCTACATCGAAAAACTCAGGGCCTTGGACGGTCGCGACGAGAGGGTCTCGAATTACGTCTTATCGTTTGAGGAAACAACCGTTTTTCTGGAAAAACTCCTTGATCTGCTGGTCTTTCTTCTGCCGCTCTACCAAAGGGAGGGCAAATCATACCTCACCATCGCAATCGGCTGCACCGGAGGTCAACATAGAAGCGTGGCTCTGGCCGAGTACCTCTGGGAAAGCCTTAAAGAACGCTTTTCCGGCTCTTTGATGCTGCGCCACCGCGACATCGCTTGACGGACGGCGAATATCCACACGAAACATCCGTCATTGGCCGAACATCTCCAAATTTAGTCGCCTCAAGAAACGATTTTCAGGCGTCGATCGGACCGACAAACGACAAACGCTTGTTTTAATTACTTAAATACGGTACATTTGATCGAGGAGCGCCGATTCTCCTCCAAAATCCCAAGCCTTCCGCGGAGCGGCAAGGCTCGAAAAAAGGTCTAACTGAGTTGATAGGCATAATAATAGTCACTCATGGTCAATTGGGAGCGGAACTCCATAAAACCGCCGAGCTTATCATCGGCGGGATGGAGAAGTGCCAGACCGTATCCATCGAGATGAATCTCAACCCTGATTATCTGCGAGGTTTGATAGAAAAAGCCGTCAAAGAGCAGGATCAGGGGCAAGGCGTATTGATCATAACCGACATGTTCGGAGGAACCCCTTCGAACATCAGCTTGTCTTTCCTACAAGAAGGCCGCATCGAGGTTTTGACGGGGGCCAGTTTGCCTATGCTCCTGCGAGCCTTTCATCTGCGTGAAAGAGCCGACATGAGCTTGAAGGATCTGGCTTTCGACACCAAAGAGTACACCAAAAAGGCCATCCACATGGCCAGCGACCTATTAGGGAGGCGCTCGAAGTGAAGCTCTCAAGTCGTCGCCGATATCGTCATTCAATTTGGCGAAAGCCGAGCGCCGCCGTATGCCGCTGACTTTTGCCCGCATAGACCAAAAGTTGATCCACGGCCAGGTGACGGCTGCGTGGATTCCGTATCTGTCGATTGAAGAAATAATCGTCGTGGACCAAGACCTTACCGAAGACGACTTCACCCAGGCCATAATGGCCAGCGGTCTTCCGCCGGAAGTCAAGTCGATTTTCTTCACAAACCCCGCTAAGCTCTCCACTTTTATGGAAAATCACGATTCCAAGCGGACCATGGTCCTTTTTCGAGACGTCGTTTGCGCCAAAGAGTCCATCGAATGCGGTCTCAGCTTAAGTTTCCTGAACCTTGGAAACCAGGCCTATCTGCCGAACACGGAAAGCATCAAACTTACCCAGTGTTTCTTCGCCGACCGACAAGACTTCACCACTCTGTGCCTTTTGGCTGAAGAAGGGATCGACCTTTTTTTTCAATCCGTGCCCACCGCCCGGCGGATCCCATTCAATCCCGCCTCTTACAGATGGCCTAAGTGACCTAGGATGGCTCATCCATGCCGCCGAAGCTTTACCTGGCCCTGATTGCCGCAGCCGTTTTAAACCTCGATCGGCATTGTCTCGGACAGATTGCTTTGTCGAGACCTCTGGTGACGGGCCTTTTAGTCGGGCTTATCTTGGAACTCCCCGCCGTAGGGGCGTTGATGGGAATGTGGGCGGAACTTCTCTGGTTGACGAGATCTCCCTTGGGCGGCCTCATTCCCCCCAACGGAGGCTTGGCCGTCTCCAGCGCTCTGATTGCCCTCTTTATGATGACATACAACGACTGGGCGCCCGGAGCGGCGCCGCCCTCGACGATTTCCTTCAGCTTTGCGGGCATCGATTGGCCGCTGATGGCCCTTGCCTTTACAGCCGTCATTCCGCTGGCCCATTCGGCGACGATGATAGAAAAAGTGGTCAGAGTCGCAGCCGATCGCTTTTCGGAAAACCTGAACATAGCAATAGCGAAGCGCTGCGCGGCTCATCCGTCGAATCATTCGGAGCCTGCTTTGGAGCCTCTAGAACATTCGGGTCATTTAGACCATTTAGGCCATTTAGAACATTTGGACAATCAAGGCCATTTAGACCATTCGGACCATTTGAATGCTTCAGCGCCGTCGGAGTCTTCAAATCATTCAGCCTCTCGGCATCGGCATTCAAACTCGATTTGCTCTCTGAGGCCGGTTTTATTAAGCTTGCTTTTGACCCTTGCGCTGAGCGCGGCGTTTTTGATTTTTGGAAGCGCCCTTTTGACTTTCTTCTTAATCCTATCCCGGGAATTCGTTCCCGCTTTCCTATGGCTAATGCTCGGCAAGGCCGCTCCTTTTATCCCTATAATAGGTTTGGCGCTTATGACCGAACACTTGAAAGGCTCTAAGGCGATTATTTACCTATTCGCATTGACGGCGACTTTTTTAGCGTTGACCCAGATCAACTCATGATTGAATTTCAAGTCGATTACGCCGACTTGCTTTTAGTCGGAACTATCACCCAAAACGCAAACATTCAAGGCGACGACGATTGTATGGCCGACTCCTGCGCTGCTTCGCGTCTATCAGAAGATGATCCGCATCGACTCGTCGCTCTGACGAGGGTCAATTCATCGGATTTGGACCAGCTTATAATCATAGAACGACTGTGCACCGCCGACGGCTGGACGGCGGACAATTTTTTGGAAGAATTCGATAGAAGCTTTTCCATTAAACTGGGACTCCGGCAAGCCGAAAACCTTTTGGCCTACGTTTTCTTTTGGCTCATCGCTCCGGAGGCCTTTCTCATGAAATTGAACGTCCACCCTCGCCGCCAAGGATGCGGACTGGGAAAAAGACTGCTCGGCGACGCCATTGAATTTTCCAAAAGGGCCAAGGCCACTCAGATGCATCTCGAAGTGCGGATAGGCAACACGCCTGCCCAAAAACTCTACGAAAAATTCGGCTTCGTCACGACGAACATTAGAGAAAACTACTATAGTCAAGGTCGACACGCGGCCCTTATGACCTTAAATTTGGATTCCAAAATTCAAAGCTCTGATTTATGCGGTTCAAGCTGATTTATGAAGTTCCAATAGGCCCTTTGCGATTTTCTTTTCTTTTTTCTCTTCCGTCACGCAATCATTAACCAGGATTTACAAGGATGCCCGAAACCATACTGGTCGTCGATGATGAAAAAGATATCAGGCTGACTCTGGGAGGACTCTTGGCCGACGAGGGGTACCTCATCTCTCAGGCATCCTCTAAGGCCGAGGCCTTGGAGCGTTTGGACGTCTCCGCCCCTGGACTGGTCATTTTGGATCTGTGGATGGGCGGAGCGGAGCAAGGATTCGACGTCTTGGACAAGATCAGGGAAGATTACCCCATGATTCCGGTGGTGGTCATCTCGGGCCACGGCAACATCGAAACGGCGCTTAAAGCCGTTCGCAACGGCGCCTTCGACTTCATCGAAAAACCTCTATCGGCCGATAAACTGCTTCTTTCCGTGCAAAGAGCTTTAAGCTTCAAAAGACTTCAGACGGAAAACCAGATCCTGAAGACCAAAAGCCAACCAACGGGCCTGCTCACATCTAAAAGCCCAATCATGATGGAACTGATAGACACCATCCAAAAAGTCGCCCCCACCCCGGCTTCAGTCATCATCGGCGGAGAAAACGGGGTCGGCAAAGAGCTGGTCGCCCACACCATCCACGCCCTATCCCAGAGATCCGACCGCCCGATGATCGAGCTTAACTGCGCCGCCATCCCCGAAGAACTCGTCGAAAGCGAACTTTTCGGCCATGAAAAGGGGGCCTTCACGGGCGCCGACCGCCGTCGGCAAGGCCGATTCGACATGGCCAACCACTCCACCCTCTTTCTTGATGAAATCGCCGACATGAGTCTAAAGACCCAGGCCAAGATCTTAAGGATCTTGCAGGAACAAAAATTTGAAAGAGTCGGAGGGACCAAGACCATTGAAGTCG
>JAISZP010000229.1 GCA_031269135.1 Deltaproteobacteria bacterium
CGTTTACCGAAACGGCGTCCAAGGCTTTCACTGAGCCGTAGATCTTCGAGACCCCTTCTATTTCCAAGATATCGGTCATTTTTTACTCTTTTAAAATAGCTGAAAATGAAAAACCAAAAAACTTCAAAAGAAAACGCATTCAAAGGAAAACGCCTTCAAAAGAAAATGCCTTCAAAAGAAAACGCCTTCAAAAGAAAATTCATAGAAAGGCGAGATAATCTTGCGATGATCCCAAACTTCTTCACTCGCCTCTGAGCACTATCGCCGGCTCGACGTCCACGGCTTTCCTGACGGGCCACAAAGAGGCTACAATGGTCACAATCGCGCAGACGATCACGGTAATCGGCACCAAGTGAAATTCTGGATTCAACCCCCGGCCGAAGACGCTGACGGAAACTATCCTGGCGAATAAAAAGCCTGTAAACGACCCTAAAATGCCTCCCAAGATCCCCAGCATCAAGCCTTCTCCTAAAAATTCCCTCGCCACTCTACGGTTTTCGGCGCCTAAGGCCTTCTTTAGGCCAATCTCCCTGCGTCGTTCCATCACTACCGTCATCATGGTGGTGGTGACGCAGATCATAGTTAAACTTAAAACGACGAAAGTCACCAAATACACCAGCCAAGTAAGCTTTCCCAATACCGTCGCTTCAGAACTGGCTACCCTTGTGACTAGCTTTGGCTCCACGCTGGGGACGTCGCTTTTGACTTTGCCGGCGACCGCAGGCAGCGGAGTCCCGGTCGTGGATAAGCTAGCCTCGGCCAGATCCGCCACCACGGCCTCTCTGGTCATCTCTTCCATGTCGCTTAAAGACATGTAGATAAAGCCGTCTTCCACTCCGCCGGTGGAGAGCGTTCCCACTATCTTGAAATTTTTGTCGTATCGTTGCTGCCGACTATTGCGGCCGTCCAAAAGAAGACCTCTTCCCGGCTGCAAGCCTGTGGCTTGAACGATGTCGGAACCAATCAACACTTCAGACGGAGCGGTCGGCCACTGTCCTTCGACGCGCCAAAAGGGGCTGGTCTTTTTGACGTCGTCAAAACTGGTGCCGACGGCCGTGTATGGCAACATATTGTTGCGGACAGCCTCGTAGCGAAAGGGAGTCAGTCCCACCAAACGCTCGGAGGGCAGGCTCTTTCTCACCTCCGAGAGTTCTTCGGTGGTGAGACGCCCGGTGGCGGCGGCTTTCACGAAAACCATGTTGGCGCCGTAAGAACGAAACTCTTGGCTTAATTGCTTTGGAATGTCATAGCAAAGAGTGATCAGACCCAAAAGGACCGTGGCCCCGATGGTGACGCCGGTGAGAGCCACCAGCAGTCTTGAACGTCTGCGGATAAGCGACCAAAGAATCATCTTAAAGGCGAAGCGGCGGTTGGTGATCAAAAGACGTCCTCCCCGCAGAGAAAAAACTTGTCGCGAAAAATCTTACCCATGCAAGACCTCCGTCGGCTTGAGACGCAGCAGCGCCTTTAAAGCCGGAAGACTTCCCAAGAGGGTGACGACCAGAACCATTAAAACCCCGATAGGTATGACAACAGCTTTTACGGAAACGGTGGCGCCGAAGACCGAAAGACCGATGAACTGAGCCAAACCCAAACCCGTCAAATAGCCGGCGATTCCCCCCACAAAGGCCGCCGCCGAGATTTCGCATAAGACCAACATTACGATAGCCAGGCCCGTGGCCCCCAAAGCCTTAAGCAGACCAATCTCGACGCTCCTCTCCATGATGTTGGCCGTCACCAAATTGGAGATGGCCAAAGCGGAGCACAAAAGAGTGAGGATAGTCAGCAGTATGATCATCAGCTGAGTCTTGGAAAGTATGGCGCCTTCCGACTGCGAGACGCGCAGCATCGGCTTGACCCTGACTCCAGGCAGGATCTCCTCGATTTGGTAGGCGATCGAACTTATATAGGCGGTGCAATACCAGGTATCCCACTCCACTCGGGTGAGACTTCCGGGGTTTTGAGCCGCCCGGCGGGAGAGATCGTTGTCGGGAGTCGTCAAAGCGCTGACCTCGGCTCTCTGGACTAAACCCGGTTTTGAAGACAGCCGCTGCGCCAGCGCGATAGGAGCGAAAATGCCGCTCTCGTCTTCCGAACCGCTCTCAAAGATTGCTCTGACGGCGACTTCAACGTTTTTTCCGCCAGGCGCGGTTAGGGTAAAACCATCGCCTACCTTCAAATCGAGATCATCGGCGAGTTCTTGTCCCACCAACACCGATGTTTCATCGCCGTCGTCGCCAGGCGCCCCTTCTAAGACCCACCATGACTTTAAGGCGGTCATGCCGGTATCGACTTCATCTCCGGTAGGAAGACTTAGATGCTTATTGAACCAAGTCCCGGTCAGAGAGACGGTCTCTCCGTTCACTTTGACGGGAATCGTCAGATAGGGCGCAAAGTCGACTATATTATAAGCCCAAAAGATCATCTTTATCTTATAGAGTTCGTCTTCCAGAATGTAATTGTTGGCGAGGTCGGCCTGACCATCTATTTGGTCAATTTGCCCATCTTGGTCGGCTAGACTATCTTGGTCAATCGGGCTAGCTTGGTCAGCTAGACTATCTTGGTTAATTTGACTAGCTTGGTCAATTTGACCATCTTGGTCAGTTAGACTAACTTGGTCAATTTTACTATCTTGGTCGTCTAGACTAACTTGGTCAATTTGACTAGCGCCGGAATCCGCTTGGTCGCCAAGAGATTGACCATCGCTCTGACCATGCTCATGGCCATACTCATGAGAATCTTGAGCTTGACCGGCATGCCCCTGTCGCTCTCCAGCATCGTCATCATCCTGAGCTGAATTCCGAGTTGAATTCCGAGTTGAATCTCGCGCCGAATCCTGAACCGAATCCTGCAGCGATTCCTCCACCCGGTACATATCCCCAAACATTGAAGCCCCTTTGGGAATGATGTTTAAGTTGGCGCCGTAGCTCTTGAGTTCTTGGTTCACCTTGTCTCCCACGTCAAACATGACTCCCAGCATGGCTGTAGCCAACGATACGCCTAAGCCTACAGTAAAGGCGATCATGATATGTTTGCGCTTTTGCCTTAAAAGTGCCCCTTTGAGCATCTTCCAAAACATCATTCACCTCTTGAAGCACCTAAAATATTGTAAAAAACGACATCATCCGCTATTAATTCTTTCATTCTTTCATTCAAATCTACTAGCTTCATCTTCCAAGTCTTCGGTTTTTATATGCATTTTACCTTCTTTTAAGCTAAAAGCCAGCGGCACCGGATTGCAGCCGCCCGGAAAGCCGATGGTGGTCTTATTCATCACCACATCGCATAATTTACATATGACCTGATCGCCTCTTTGGTAGTATCCGCTTTGGCCGCAGATGTCGCAGGCGTCTAAGCCCACTCCAAAAGCCGTTTGGCTCTTTTTGATGACGATGAACCTAACCGGAGTCCCGCTCTCGGTCTTGTAGACGTGACGGTGCAAATTTCCGTCGGACAACACGTCAAGATCCAAAACGATGTCGCTGCCGCTGGCCAGCACTTCTAAAGGCTCTTCAATTTGAGGTTCCCGGGCGTTGAAGGTTTTGAAACTGGTGGCCGTCAGCACCAGTAAAGTTAGACTGACCAAAACCAAGACTCCGCTGCGCCACTCGCTTATGAGCTGGGCTTTCATCTTTCGGACCAAAGCGGGATTAGCGCCGACAGGTTTGGTGAATTTGGAGCGAAAAATGACGATTAAAGCTAAAGCGCCCCAAAGGACCGATTGAGCGAAGAGAAAGCTGTTTTCCCGCTCTAAAAGGAAAAAAACAATCTTGAACAACGTTCTGGAGAGAATCCTTCTGGCCGCCAAAATCTGAGATATCTCTAACGTGCACTGGGCTAAAACTATAAACAGCCCTAAAAACATAAACCAGACGATAATCTTTTTGCCGGCTTTATGGGCTATGGCTCTAATCGAAAGCCAAAGAAGGGTTACGGCGATCAACCCGCAAAAATAACCCACCCATTTCAAGAGATAATCAAGGTTAAAGACGGAGTCCAGTCCAATGCCGAATTCAAAGGGATAGAGCATTAAATTCGGAGCGACTCTAGCCGTAAAAAAAGTCAGAACAAGCGCCCCGCAGACGGCCGAGGCTGCGCTTAATCTTCTTAAACGCGCCGGACCGAAGGATAATATGACGGCCGACACCGCAAAAGAAACGACAATCACGTGACTAGGAACAAAAACGCGGCTGGCCCGAGACAAGGCCCCAAAACCTATAGCCAAAAAGAAGGCTATAGCTAGTCTGGCGATCCAAATTTTGACCTTAGTCGCCTGGCCGAGATTGGTCAATATCAGCCAACTCGCCAGAGACAGAACCAACGGTATCGATACTCCAAGATCGTAGAATTCCCTAATGACCCAGCCGGTGTTTCTTCTTAAAATGGCCAGCGCCAAGGCGGCGATCAAGCCTAAAATCACCCCGGGGATCGCCAAAGGCTTGATCAGGTTTTGAAAGCTGCCGCGCCTATAGACGAACAAGATTAGAGGAACGGCTATAGCCGCCAAATACGTATTTTCAACTACATTAATGAGATATAAGAGCATCTGTTTGACGAAACCGCGATGATAAGCTTAAAGTGGCGACCACAAAAGAAAAGGTCACACTTTCCCCAAGGTTTGCCCTATTCGATGGGAAAACCTTTCTTTTGCGGAAAAGCTGGTGACCATAGCTGTCGATTATCCTAAACGATCCTCTCAAACGGATCAAGAATTCCTAATTTGGAAGACGACTTGACCCGTTTGAGATTTTCAACTATTTACCAGGTCCTGGGGACCCAATCGAAATCCCAAGAAACTTCGATCGGCTCTTTCCAGAAGCGGCCCTCGACGCCGGTGGCTTTGTCGACGTGCAGCAAATAACCTTGCTTGTCCGGGCTTTCAATGATGAACGTGATTTTGTACTTGCCGGCGCCGTCAAGCTTGACGTTGTTGCCGTAATGCGGGCCGTCGGAGGCGCTCATGGGCATGAAGTTGCCCTCGATGACTTTTCCGTCTTCTTTGACGGCTTTGTACTTGACCGTCAAATCAGGGACGAAGTCGCCCGCGCCGTAGCCCAGTCCGTTGTTCTCGACAGCGGAAATGTCCGCTTCCATGTGCATATCGCTCTCGGCTGCAGGCAATCCGCCAAGACCAAGGGGTTCCATGTCGACAGGCTGGAAGTAGACGCCGGCTATCATCAATGGACCGACGATATGGTCGTCGCCGATGGGAAACTCTTCAAAACCGGCGGCTTCGCCGGGGGCCTGGGCCATAGCGGTCGGCACGATGGCCAGACACAGCAAAAGGGCGAACATGGCCAACAAAGTACTACATTTAATGGACTTCATCTTTCCTCCAATTTTGATTGACGCTGAAACGCGCCAAAAATTAAGACGACTTGCAAACCTAAGATAGCCGAAGCCACCTTTCCAAAATAAACCGAAAGGCGAATATGTCGATTAAGCCGCGGCGAGCTTCAGTCGCCGGTTCTTCCTACGTATGACCACTATTGAGAGAATCGTAAGCAGCACCAAGACTATTTGCGGGACCAAAGTCTGGACGGTGGGGAATATCCCCAGCAGCTCCACCGTCGGAAAGCCTTCGATGAAAGTGATCGACAAGGCGTCGCCTTCTTGAAGTTCTTTGATGCCGCCGCCGACAAAGGCGATCGCCATGATGAACATCAAGATGCTGGTCCACAGGAAAAACGGCTTCAGCGGCAGGCGCATCGAGCCGTACCTGATGATGATGAAGACAATCACCAAGGCCACGCAGCCTACGGCGAATCCGCCCCAGACCATGCCTGTCGCCCCATCGGCTTCCGTGAGGATGCCTTGGTAAAACAATATCGTCTCCGCTCCTTCCCTGAAGACCGCCAAGAAAGCCGCGGCGGCTAAGGCGAAGGTGCTTCCGGCGGTCAAAGCCTGCTTAACCTTCGTCTCTATGTACCTCTTCCAAGCTTCAGCTTCAGCTTTGGAAAACATCCAGTTGGAGACGCAGAACAAGACCACCGTCGCCAAAAGCATCGTTAGGCCCTCTATCACCTCCTGCTTGGCGCCGCTGAGGTTTTGGAAGACGAGTTGAAGGGCGACGGCGGCCAAACCGCTGACCACGATAGCCGCCGCTGAGGCCCAGTACACCGTGGGGACGCTTTTCTGAAAGCCCGCGCGGGTTAGGTAGGCGGCGATGGCGGCGATGACCAATATGGCTTCGAAACCTTCACGCAGCAGAGTGCCGAAAGCGGCGAAAAAGATGGCCCAATCGCGTCCGCTGGAAACAGGGGCGGCTGGCTCGATGGTTGTTTGACCGGAAGTTTGAGTTTGAGCTTGAGCTTGAGCTTGAGCTTGAGCGGCGGTGCGACCGTCCAACGAATCGGCGTCTTCCATCAGCCAGGTGATGAGTATGTCCAAATCGGCTCTTATCTCTTCTTTCGGCGCTCCCTTTCGAATTTTTTGCTTTATCATGCCGAACTTGTATTCGACCTGAGTGCAACGCTTGCCTGATATTCGTCCCTTTACGTTTCTTTCAAAACCTTCTTTCTCGTAGAAATCGAAATAGGCGGAGTTGACCCAGTCAAAGCTATCGTCGGGCGAACCTGAGCTGTAGGAATCGTAAGCCTTCTCCAGAGTCTCCCTCATGGCTTCAGCCACTTCGCCCCAGTTTTTGAATTTACTGACGGCGCTCTGAGCGGAGGTGGGAAGAAAAAAGACCATCAAGGCGAAAAACGCCAGTAGGACGATTGCTTTCTTCATGTAAATTGCACCTTTTTCCCAAACTTTGACAAAAAAATTTTTATTCATCAAATAAACTTGTCTAATAAAGACATTAATTTGGTTAAATATAAAGAATGGAATACGAACAGATGATGTTTTACGACACGGTTTTAAGTCGCGGCGGAAAATCGTCCGAGACGATTTTATTGAGACTGGGAAGTCATGTCTCAAAAAGAGAGCGTCATTTTCCCAAAAGCATCAAAGCTATCGGATAATCTGGGGAAGTAAGGCCGACGGCTTGCACGACATCGTCGACATTCATCCTATGGATGTAGCGAGTCCCTAAATTCAACCCGCCTGCCGCCAGATAGATGTTTTGGGTCATCGCTCCGACCAAGACCTGAGTGAAATCTCCGACGTGCGCCTTGCCTCTCTTTAATTGAGAGCTGATTTCGCTGTCGGAGGCGAAGATCAGTATGTAGTAGGCTTTCTTGACAAATGTTTGGTGGCCTATTTTATCTTTGACGTTATCTTTGGAAATCTCTATGAGTTTGTGTTCTTCCCAAGAGTAGCGGAACACTCCCTGGGGACCGGCCACGAAAATTTTTACATACGGCGGCAATCCTTCAGCCATGGGGACCGTCCAACCGGTTGTTCCGCGGTTAAGCCCGCTTGCCGCCCATAGAACGGTGGAGAGTTCTTCCAGGGTCACTTCAGCTGCGGAAAAATCTCCGCCCGACACTGAAGCCCGTTTTTTTAGGGCGTCGAAGATTCCTAGTCCGCCTGTGGTTTGAGGCTCGGGAAGAGTGATGTCCTGAGCGTAAGCAGCCCCGGAAACGAGAACGAACATCCCCAACAGGGCAGTCAAAATAGACGTGAAAAAGCGACGGCGCATTAAACGTTGCATTGGAAAACCCGCCTTACAAGTCAGCGAAGAATAGACAGAATCGTTTTGTTATTGATTCTTAATCTCAATTTTAACAAAAAACTTATACCACTTTCGAGAGATTGAGTCAATTAAATTTTTCCATCCGTAACCGCCGACGCTTAATAAATTCAGGGTTTTGCAGGCTCATATTGTTGGATATTTTTCAAACTTTCTCTATTTTTAAAATGGAATTGGAAGTCAACAGATGTGATAAGCAAATACATATCCTAATGCATATTCTATTTTCGGCCTATTGCAAATATTATTGATTCTAAAGAAAACTTTAACCGAAAAAATAACTCAGTTACTTGTCGATCGGTATCATTAAGTATTAATACGTTTCCAAAAAAATTTTAGCCTGGGCTTAATCGATTTAGAATAGCCTTGGCCGATTCAGCCTGGGCTTAGCCTGTTCAAAATTGCCCTAGCTGATCAAGAACAGCCATGTCCTATTCAGAATAGCCCTAGCCGAGTCGAAAAAGGCCGCTGGGACTCTCATAAGAACAAAGCTGCAATAGAGTCCGACACCCCTTGCAAACCTCTCATCAAGAACCTCTCATTGCAAACCTCTCATCGAAAAATGGGATTCTTCCCCCCTCCAGACGGATGGATGGATGGATGGATGGATGGAAATCTTGCGTCGCGGGATTCAATAAGGGCTATAAACCTGATGTTCGGAAACATTGAGGAAGGAAGTTTAAGGCAGGGAAAACCTAGTGAAGGCCAGAAAATTTATCAAGGCGGTCAAGATCCAAAGCCTAGTCGAAGCGGAGATATCTTC
>JAISZP010000262.1 GCA_031269135.1 Deltaproteobacteria bacterium
TCAAAGCTATGCAATGCTCGGGCGATTGCCATGCCTGAAGATGACCATGTCTGAAGGCGACAGTCCGAAGGCGACCGTCCGAAGGCGACCATGCCGGAAGATGGCCATGCTTAAAGGCGACCATGCTTAAAGATGGCGATGTTTGTGAAAATGACCATGCTTAAAGACGACAATGCCCGAGGTTGAATTTATTTGCCGCTTAAAAGTCAGTCTCTAAAGTATGTCTTAAAGCGGCGCAACTTTCAATGGGCTAAACGGTTTAAATGATTGAATTTTGCGAAAGCAAATCTTCCGTATCAACAAGTCTTCGTATTATAAAGACTTCTGCAACAACAAGACTTCCGCAGCGTCAAGTCTTCCGTGACGACAAGACTTCCGCAGCGACTGCGGCTGAGCGACTTGAAGCTCAACTGTAAACTGCCGCCACCTTTGAGATTATCATTGAGCTGGAGACTAGCCTAGCCTAGCTTGGCTTAGCTTAGCCTAGAAACCGGCCTTGACGACAGCCTTGAATCAAACCAAACGCCTTATTTTTTTATGCTGATTTTTAACGCGATTTTTTATGCTTCCACCACTGTCTCAATTAGTTCATCTCAATTTATCGTTGATTGCGACAGAAACAATATATGAATATTGAGAGTTTTTATGTCCAAACGACCTATGCTTCCAACAAGTCTGGTCAATCCATCAAGTCTGTTTAATCCATTTGATTTGTTCAATCCATTTGAAGGTCCGCAAAATTAAAAATGGCTGAAAGCACCAGCGCTTCTTTTCTAAAAAAAATAATAATCTGGCTTTTCCTGGCTATAACATTGCCAATCGCTTATTTGCCCAGGAGATTCTGCTTGGCCTTGGGAGGTCTCGGCGGGAGACTATTTTTCATTCTTCTGCGCCGCCGAAAAGACATAGCCATCGACAATATAGTCCAAGCCATCAAAAATGGGGCCTTAGATCCAGACCTTGACCCAGTGGCTACGGCCAGAACATCTTTCGCCAACCTTGGACGGACGGCTATAGAGAGTCTGTGCCTTTTGCACCGCGGTTTAAAATATTTTCGGGGTCGATTCACGATTTCCGGAGGGGAGGAGTTGTCGCAACTCCTAATTGAGAGCCAAACAAGTCGACGAGGTATCGTTTTTCTTACAGCCCACTCAGGCAATTGGGAACTCAGCGCCATTGCCGTTCCCAACCAATTCGGCTTCAAAGCCTCAGTGGTTGGTCGGACTCAGGGTGGTTTTTTTTCCAATGAGATTCTGACTAAAATCAGGACTCAAACCGGAAACGACTTCATATTAAAGTACGGCGGCGCCAAAACTATGCTCCAGCTCTTGCGCTCAGGAGGGATATTAGGCACCCTGTTCGACCAAGCCGACATAGTCGGCAATTCGGGAGCCAAGCTTGATTTCATGGGAAAACCAGCTCTAACCACATTAGGGCCGCTAAAATTGGCCGCCAAGACCGGAGCTGCCGTCATCCCTTGTTTCTGCCGCAGAGAAGGCGATCATCACTATTTTTCGATCGCCCCTGCCATAACAGCTCCTCCCGATTGGGGTCAACAGTGGTTGCTGTCCACAGCTCAGAGCTTGAACGACCAGTTAGGCGACTTCATCCGCCGTTACCCGGACCAGTGGATGTGGGGACATCGTCGTTGGAAGATCCCCCAACCACCCAAACATCAAACATCCTCTTTTAAAGGTGAATCTGAGCTTAAAAACTCATATAATTCATAAGGAGCCATCTGTTCATGGAGAAATTCCAAATTACGTTTTTGCCGGACAACGTGACTATCGAAGCCGAGTCCGGAGAATCATTGCTTGACGTCGCCAACAGAGGCAAAATACATATAAACGCATCTTGCGGTGGAGAAGGCGTCTGCGGACGCTGCGTGGTGGAACTCAGAGACGGAACCGTTAAGGCTAATCCCGGCCTTTACTTGGACGATCAAGACTTCAGCAAAGGCATTAGACTCGCTTGTCGGGCCGCAGTCGACGGACCGGCCACAATATTCATTCCGCTTGATTCAAGGGCCGACGCCTCTTTTTTCAAGACCGCTCATCAAGCCGAAGAAGCTCTGACGGTCGAAAACCCCGACCCCATGGTGAAACAACACCATCTCACCCTTGAGCCGCCCTCGGCGGCCGACAACCAGAGCGATTTGGACAGAGTCGCCGCCGCTTTGGCCGAGCTGGGACTGCAGGACGCCGACATCGATCTCTCCGCCTTAAAGACCATGCCGACTGTTCTGAGGGAAAGCGACTTTAAGGTGACCGCCTCTGTTTTCCACGAACTGCCTATCCAAAACCCCGAATCGCAGCCCTGGAGCCGCATCGTCTCTTTTAAACCGCTTGCCGACGGCGACAAATTCTACGGACTGGCCTTAGACGTAGGCACCACGTCCGTCTGGCTGAGATTGATAAATCTCGTCACCGGCGAGGTGATGCCCAGCGTGGGCGATCTCAACGGGCAGATATCCTTTGGAGAAGACGTGATCTCCCGCATCGTCTACGCTTCCCGCAAAGACGGACTCAAGCGTCTCCAAACAAGCGTCATCGACACCATCAACCGCTTGCTGGAGCGTTACGAAGACGCTTACCCCGGCTTTCGGGACAAGACTTACATCATAGTCGCCTCCGGAAACACCACCATGGCCCATCTGTTGTTGGGCGTGGAGCCGAAAAACATCCGTCTCGCCCCATATGTGCCTCCGGTGTCGAGCTGGCCCTCCGTCAGGGCGAGCTTTCTCGGAATCAACGTCGCCCCGCACACGGTCATGAAGGTTTATCCCTCGGTCTCGAGCTACGTGGGAGGAGACATCGTCTCTGGGGTCTTGGCGTCGGGACTTTTCAAAAAACCGGAGCTGACGCTTTTCATAGACGTCGGCACAAACGGAGAAATCGTCATC
>JAISZP010000268.1 GCA_031269135.1 Deltaproteobacteria bacterium
CGGCATTAGTCCAATCTGAACTTTTTAATTGTCCACATTTTTTCCTTGACTCTCAATTAAATATACGCTATCCTCTTACTTGTTCGGCATTAGTCCATTCTGAACTTTTCAGCGCTGCACATTTTTTATTTGACTCTCGATGAAATATACGTTATCCTCTTACTCGTTCGGCGGTAATCCAAACAAACACAAAAAAACAAAACCAAAAACAAACACAAAAACAATCGTATGAGGTCTTCATCAAAGCGTAGCTGGTCGCTGGTAGCTGGTAGCTGGTCGCTGGTTATGTTCGATACTAGCTTTAGGTGGTTCAGGCGCTTGAAGCGCTTGAACTGATTGAAGCGCTTGAAGCGATAGCTGAGTCCTATTCGACTTAGGCTTGCTGTTTTCAGTTTGCGGTAAATATGCATAAACGTTGACGCAGCCCTCGATCGCCCGACTGCCGCTGGGATAGTCGACCACGCCTTAGTTGAAAGGCGCGTGTAAAGGCGCCTGTAAATTCCTAGAGCGCTCTCGAGCGCGGCGCAGGCAAACAATGTTCCACAACCGATATCTTAAGACGAAAGCATTAAGATGCGCAACAAGACCAATCCGTTAGCGTTCATTCGGCCCAATTTCTCCTCTCGGCTAAAGCCGAGAGGTTAGCTTGGGTTTTTTCCATCAATAACAGAAAAGGCGGAATTTAAGGTGTGTGCTCTAATTCAAAGGCAAAACCAGGGATATGCGACTGTCCTGGAAAAATTCAAAGACCGTTTAAGTGATGCTTCCAAAGCTCAGCTCGCCAAATCGGCGTCAGCTGACGTCGATAAGAAAGAAGGCCAGGCTCCCCTTACTCTCAAAGATCGTCTTTCCAGACTCAACTACACCCAAGCTGTAAGACTTCTTGGACCTCAGGGCAAAGAACTGCTCAGGCAGAAAACCAACAACGTCTTCGACTTCGATCTCAATGAGGATCGCTTCCGGCTGACGGACGACGAATTCGAGATCATCGTAAACGATGTGCCTGTCCTATTTTATTTATCCTCTCCAAGAGGGACTCTTTCTTACCGCTGCACCGCCTGCGACTGCGAGATGCCCAACGGCTGCGAGCATGCGGCGTTCGCCTTGGCGTTCATCCTTGAGGAAAAAATGCTCCTTGGTCTGGCTTCGCCTCCGCCGGAGAGGGTCCCTCTGGAAATGCTGAGCGAGAAAGAGTTGGTGGAAAGGGCGATAAGCGAGAGACTTGAACGGGTGACCGCCGAAAATTTGACTGTCGTAAGCAAACCGCCCAAAGGGGTCTGGGGAGACTATCAGGTCAACAATCCCAAGAGCGGCCGAAGTTATCGGATAACGCTTCGGGGCTGGGGAAAAGGACAGACTTATTGCCAATGCCTTGATTTTAAGAGCAACACCTTAGGCCTTTGCAAACACACTTTGGCCGTGAAGAATTATTTGGAAAAGAAGGGCATAAATCTTAGCAAGGTTCCGCCTTGGGCGCCTACGGAGGTGGAAATCTTCGTCGATTATTCCTCTCAGCCTTCTAAGCTGAGGGTTCAGGCGCCGGCCTCTTTGCCCGACCAACAGGCAAGGTTGGTGAAACCTTGGCTGGGTTCTGAGGTCGCCGACGTTCATTCTTTGGTCAAAACCATCGCCGCCCTTGAACGCTCCGGCTTAGAACCGGTGATTTTTCCCGACGCTCTGGAGTTCATCGAGTTGGCGCTCCACAGAGAGCGCCTGCACGGGCAGACCAGCCAAATCCGCAAAGATCCGTATAATCATCCCTTGCGGAAAAATTTACTGAAAGTGGAACTGCTTCCCTACCAATTAGACGGGATAGCCTTCGCCGCCGGAGCGGGCCGGGCGATTTTGGCCGACGACATGGGGCTGGGAAAGACCATTCAAGGCGTGGGACTGGCGGAGTTTTTGGCTCGAGAGTCCGGTGTGGCGAAGGTGCTCATCATCTGTCCGGCTAGCCTTAAGTCGCAGTGGCAGGAAGAAATTAAAAGGTTCAGCGACCGTTCTTCTCACCTGGTTTTAGGGAGCGATAGACGCAATCAATACAGCGGAGAGCATTTCTTCACCATTTGCAATTATGAACAGGTTATGCGCGACCGAGTCCACATCATGCAGGCCAAATGGGACCTAGTGATCCTCGATGAGGCTCAGAGGATCAAGAACTGGGAAACCTCAAGTCACCGGGCTGTAGCCTCCATCAAGAGCCGCTACCTGTTGATATTGACCGGAACCCCTTTGGAAAACAGCCTCGGCGAGCTTTACACCCTGGTTAAACTTGTCGATGAACAGCTCTTAGGACCTGCCTTCAGATTTTTGAACGCCCATAAACAGACCGACGAGCGCGGAAAGCTTTTGTCTTGGAGAGGCCTCAACAAAGTCAAATCCGCTTTGGCCCCGATTTTTCTGAGAAGAACCAGAGCTCAGGTGATGAGCGAACTGCCTCCTAGGCAGACCGAGATCATCAGGGTGGCGCCGACGGAGGAGCAGCTTGACGTCCATACGACAAATCTTAGAATCGTCAGCAGGATTGTAAGGAAGCCCTATCTTACGGAGATGGATTTCTTAAGGCTTAAAAAACATCTTTTGATGTGCCGCCTGGCGGCTGATTCCAGCGGTTTAGTCGATAAAACGTCTCCGGGCAAGTCGAGCAAACTTGATGAACTCCACGAGCTTCTCGGACGCCTTTTAGCCGAAGAAGACCGCAAGATAATCATTTTTTCCGAATGGACCGGAATGCTTGACTTGGTCGAAGAGTTGCTGGCCCGTTTGGGTGCGCCTTTTGAGAGGCTTGACGGTTCCATTCCCCAGGCCAAGCGCCGAGACCTCATCAAGCGTTTCACCGACGTGGCCGAGACCAAGGTTTTTTTAGCCACAAACGCCGGCTCGACGGGTCTAAATCTTCAGGCGGCCAACACCGTCATCAACCTTGATCTGCCGTGGAACCCGGCTATCTTGGAGCAGCGCATCGGCCGAGTCCACCGCATGGGGCAGACTAAAGCCGTCCAAGTCTATCTGTTGATCACCGGCGACACCATCGAGGAGAGGTTGTTGGATCTGTTGGGAGCCAAAAGCGCCCTGGCTCTAGCGACTTTAGATCTGGACTGCGATGTGGATTTCGTGGAAATGTCCACCGGCGTAGACGATCTTAAAAACCGCCTTGAGATCCTTTTGGGCCGCAAGCCTGATAAACCTATGGAAATTCCCGTCGCGCAGGCCCAGCAGCACCAACAGGCCGAGCAGCAACAGCTCCAAGAGCGCAGACAAAAAGTTTCCGAGGCCGGCGGACGTCTGCTCAACTCCGTCATAGATTTTATTGCGGAATTGGCGCCCGCTATCCAGGCGCCTTCCCAGACGGCTTCCCAGGCTCTTTCCCAGACGCCTTCCCAGGCGGCTTATCAGATTCAGTCTCAATCCGCGACGGACGACAAAGTCCACGCGCCGGATGCGCCGCCGAAATCAAACTCCGGCAAGGCTATAATCGATTTTTTCGCCAGTTGCCTCGACAAAGACGAAAACGGCCGCACCAGATTCACTTTGACCATGCCTGACGATAATGCGCTAGACAAAATAAGCCAGACCATATCAGGATTTCTGACGCGTCTGACTTCTTGAGAGCGGCCGCATAAAAAGCGGCCGAATTAGAGAAAACCGAAAACCTGCGCAGCTCAGACGACTGCGCGCGACTGCGCGCAACTGCGCCTGGACCGCCAGGCCGGACAAAATTTCTTATTTGCGCGACCGCTTGTTTTGCATCCTTTATAAGCCGACAAGGTCATTGAGGCAGCTTGATGATTAACCGACTTGACGATTAAGCGATTAGACGATTGAGTCGTTAGGCTATTGATCTGTTAGACGATTGAGTCGTTAGGCTATTGAGTTGTTAGAGGATTGAGCTGCTAGAGGATTGAGCCGTTAGATGATTGAGTCGTCAGGCTATCGTTTAGGCGCTGCTCATTTTCAACCAATAACTGATCCAGCGATCCGTTCTGACGGCGTCGATAATTTCGTACGAGTTTCGTTCCATAAGCGCTTTAAGAAAGACGTCGCCTTCATCGGGCAATAACCCCGAGACGATGAGATGGCTTCTTTCGTCGAAAGCTCCAAGAGAGACCAAATCAGATAAGACGAATAGGGGGATATTGGCTAAAACTACTTCCGAAGGGCGCCGGGCGTAATTTTGAGCCAGTCCCCTTTCTATGGTCACTTTATGAGCCAGGCGATTGTATGTGAGGTTTTTTCGAGCCGCCTCCACCGCCAGATGGCTGTGGTCGACTCCCAAAACTCTTTTGGCTCCTAATTTTGCGGCGGCAAGAGCTAAAACGCCCGTCCCGCAACCCAGATCCAGCGAGGTCGCGGGTTTTTTAGAGCCTAAATATTTTGGTTTGTAGATGGAAATTAAGAATTCCAGGCAAGTTTTTGTCGTTGGGTGACCACCGTAACCAAAAGCTAGGCCGGGATCGATAAAAATGGTTGGAGGCAAGCTTAAGGCTTGCTTTTTTTCTTGGCTCAGCTGTTTTGAATCGAAAGAGGGGACGATTCTTAGCTCTCCGAGGTCGATAGGGGGGCTGCCGGCGCCGTCCTGCCACTGATCGTAGCGCAGGGTGTGGATTTGCCTGAGTTCGAAAATTGGGTAGGTTTTGAGAAACTGCTCTAAATCGACAGGCGCGTCAAAAAACAGGAAGGCGAAATCAGCCTCGAAATGAAGTCCTCGTAAAGATTTGGCGCAAGTAGGGCCGAAAAGTTCCGTAGGCAAGGCGGCGTCCAAGAGCTCCAAAGCGCTCTTGTCTTTAGCTCTAAGCTCAAAGATGGTGAGTAAGGTCTCCGGTTTCACGGTTCGGCGGAAGAGGCCGCGCCTTAAAAAAGGCTTTTGATCATTGAGACTAAGTGGGACATGGGGGCCTGGGTCGAGGCGGGGAGGTGAGGGTATAGGGAGCGTACTCCAGGGGAGCTGTTGGACACGACAAAGGCTTGGCCGGCGTAATTTAGAAGGGAGATGTCGTTATAGTCGTTGCCTACGGCTAAGGCCTCGCTTGGGGTAAGTTTAAGAGATCTTGCGAGTTCGCCGGCGGCGGAGCCCTTATTTATTCCCTCGGGAAAGATCTCCAGCCACAGGCAAGGATCTCCGAAGGGAGAGCTGGAGTAAAAAATGGAGAGGTTTTCCACCATGCTCTCGAATTTCTCTCTGATAGGGGGCATTTCGGCGATGGGAGCGGTTATGAGAAACTGACCCCTGGGACCTAGCGGCATGTCCGGCACGTAAGGGGAGGCTACGTCGTGATAAATCCTAAGACGGTCCAGATGCCCCGAAGTCGGAGGATAGCCGATAGGGTCTTGGTAGACGAAACAATGGCATCTTGGAGGAGGCTCGAAGGCGAAAAAGCCTCTATTGGCGGCGATGCTGGCTCTTAAGGCGCTTTGGACTTGCTGGGGGGGCAATTGGCGGCTGGCGATCAAAGGGCCGGGACCATCTGAACTCCAGGAACACAGTCCAAGTCCGGAGGAAAAGATGAGGTAATCCAATTCCAGATCCCTCGGCCAGTCTCTGTTGAAGGTGAATAAGCTTCGACCGGTGGCGATCACTCGAATTATGGAGAGACGTCCAAGCTCCCTGAAAGCCTCTATGTCGGCTTGGGCGACTTGTCCATGGGTGGGTTTTAGGGTCCCGTCGTAGTCGGAAAAGATGATTTTAGGGGGATATGCTAGGGAGCTAGCGTTCATCGGAAAGAGCGTTCAGCGGATACGGCAGTAAAAAACCCCACAATAGGGATTATCGGCAACACAACGAGCAACCTCGCGACAACGATATTGTTAGGACAAAGTCAGGTAACGAATAGACGTTCTAACTGGATGAAAGCCATATTATCAACACCGTTATATATTTATTAAAAAAAAAGCATTAATTCGTTAATGTGAGAAAAAACGCACCTATCGGTAAAAGTTTCTAATTAGCAGATTTAGTGGATTGTTGGTATGGTCCAAAACCCTTTTGTCCGAAAACTTCCTCGCAGCGCTTTTGACAGGCTAAAGTTTCGCGGTTGATGCAAATAGTGCTCGTCGAGGCATTTGTTTCGTACCACAAACACTGTGGCGCATAGTTGCAA
>JAISZP010000349.1 GCA_031269135.1 Deltaproteobacteria bacterium
GTCTTACGGTCGCCGAGGCGCACGCCTTAGGGGCCAGGATTGCCGCAGGAATCAAAGAACACTACCCTGGCACCGACGTCACCTTTCACTTCGAACCCATTGATTTGGAAAGGGCTTCAAACAACTCGGCCTCCACTGACCCTAAGCAGGGTTGAGCCGCAAATTTTGATTTCGGGAAAACGTTGATTTCAGGAAAATGTCGATTCTAGGAAAATGTCGATTCTAAGAAAATGTTGATTTTAAGCAAATGTTGATTTTAGGAATAGAGAGTTCTTGCGACGAGACTGCGGCCGCGCTGCTGGACGACTGCGTCGTCTTATCCGAGGTGGTGAGGAGTCAGATCGATCTTCACCGGCTCTACGGCGGAGTGGTCCCGGAGATCGCCAGCCGTGCCCATTTAGAGGCGGTGGAAGCCATCGTCGGCGAGGTTTTGGAAAAGGCCTCCGTGGGGGTGAAAGATCTGCGCGGCGTAGCGGTGACCCAAGGGCCGGGTTTGGTGGGGGCGCTGCTGGTCGCGATTAATTTCGCCAAGGGCCTAAAGATGGCCGCTGGTCTACCTGTAAGCGGAGTCAATCACGTTCAAGCGCATGCCTTGGCTCCCTTTATGCATGCAAAGGGAGAACAGCCCAGTCCTGAGCCTCGTTATCCGCTGGCGGCTCTGGTGGCCTCCGGCGGACACACCAGCCTTTTTTTAATCAATTCACCTTTGGAGTTTACTACTTTAGGTCGCACCTTAGACGACGCCGCAGGCGAAGCTTTCGACAAATGCGCAAAACTGATGGGCTTAGGCTATCCCGGGGGTAGACTCATAGAAGAACTTTCCAAAGGCGGAAACGCGGACGCCTTTAAGTTGACGAGACCTTTACTTAAAGAGGGCCTGAATTTTTCATTCAGCGGCCTCAAAACCAAGGTGCAGACCATCTACGCCAACGCTCACATGGACGACGAACCAAGCGATTCGACTGTCCTTAAGGATTTGGCCTGCAGTTTTCAGACGGCCGTGGTCGATGTATTGGTCCACAAGCTCTCTGAGGCCGCGAGAATTCACAAGGCGAAGGGAGTGGTCGTCTCCGGCGGGGTCGCGGCCAACGGCGCCCTTAGAAAAGCGGCCAAAGAGCGCTTCGAGGAGCTCAACATACCCCTCTACATTCCCAGACCTTCTTGGTGCGCGGATAACGCGGCCATGATCGCTTTGCTGGGAGGAATTCAATTGAATCAAGACATAAATATCCTTGATTTGGATGCTGAGCCTCGCCCCCGCTGGCCAGTCGGAGGCGCGGTTTGTCGAGTCCCAGAAAACAATTAGAGCGATTAGGCTTAGCCCCTTCAAAAGCTAGGGGTCAAAACTTTTTGCGGGATTCCAACATCGCCGACCGCTTAGCCGACGTCATTATGCTCAAATTGCCGCAGTCGGGAAAGCTGGTGGAGATCGGACCCGGCTTAGGCGCTTTGACCGCGCCTTTACTTAAACGAGAGGTGGAAGTTTTCGGCGTCGAAATAGATCGAGGCCTTGCCGCAAATTTGGAGACTTGGCCGGAAACGCAAAGCGGGCGCCTTAAAATTTTCCAAAAAGACATCTTGGAAGTCGATGTTAAAAGGGACTTTGGAGAAGGTCCCTTTGTGATCTGCGGAAATATTCCGTACTGCATCTCGGCGCCTATCGTATTTTGGTTCATCGAGCAATCAAGCTGCGCCGGGATTTTCACTTTCCAAAAGGAGGTGGCTCAAAAACTTTGCGCGACCCCTGGGCAACGCGACTACGGACGGCTGTCGATCGGCGTTTCGCTTTGGTATGACGTCAAGATTCTCTTCGACATCCAACCCTGCGCCTTTCAACCTAGTCCCTCGGTGGTGAGTTCGGTCGTTTTATTGACTCCCAAAGCAAGCGTCCCTAAGACGTCTTCGGAAGTTATAAGGCGCTTTACCGCAGCCGCTTTCCATGCGAGACGCAAGACTTTGTTCAATAATTTGCTGCCTCTCTACGGGGCGGAAAAAGTAACCCAGGCCCTGGACCAGTTGGGAATAGACCATAAGGCCAGAGCGGAAACTCTGCCTCCCCAAGCCTTTCCTTTTCTGGCGTTTTTATTGGAAGAAGGCGGGGTTGCCGCTGAGTATCAGCCCTTTTAAGGAAGCTATGGTCAAGGCGGACTCTTTTCAGTTTTTCAGGCGACGGCTGACGCGACTAGCTGCCACCCTCCAACATTCAAAATCAGCATCAGCCGACAGCTTCCATCTCCCAACATCCAACATCAGCAACCGCCACTAGCTTACGCCGACAGCTTCCATCTTCATCACCCAACAATAGCTTCTCCCAATAGCTTCCACCTTCATCATCCACCGGCAGCTTGGCCAGATTGATTATATCCACAGCGATCTCAAGAGGCGCCAGGAGTATCGACATCACGCCGACGGCATCTCCTTTTTCGCATCCCATGGAAATTTGAAATAAAGTAAGACGATAACATGAGAGATTAGGCTGCGTCTAAGCATCATCGCGTTAGGAATCAAGGCGCGTATGAGCAAAATGTACGTGACGGTCGGGGCTGTGGGAGCGGCGCCGACTACAAGCCGTGGGTTAGCATACAGGATTTCGCGTCGCGCGGAGTGGCGTCGCGGGTCAAGGGCAGGACTACAGGGCGGGTTCATCATTTGACGTCAAATAATGAACTCGTATACTTCTATATACTTGACTGGTCGTACGGCGTAACTGACATTCGAGCGCAGTGCCCTCCGTCAGACTTGGACTGCGCCGTAATATCAGCGGCGCAAGCGGGAATGACGACGAATACGCGGAAAGGATTGAAAAAGGTATGGAATAAATTCGCGCCTCTCCCGATAGACAGAAACAAGTGAGATTGACCGCTGTCGGCAAGGTTTACAGCATGCCCAAGATGGGGCGGATACTTCGGTCGGACGGCATATCAAAAACCTGCTTGAAACCGGCATTGAATCTTTGGAGCAGCGGCAACAACGCAAAATTCAATGGGCAATTCGACAAATGCGCGAACGCGGCGAGGCGATCGCGATTTACAAGGCGCGACGCCTAGCTACGATTTAAGACCGAGAGCGCAAGTCCGACGCGTTCATCGATCAATGTAGTATGGATAGGTATTATGGATAGCGAATAGAAACGGCAATCGCCTCGCGGTTGCCGTTTTCGTTTGCGAGAAAGGAGAGTCAACGGACCACCGGCTAAAGCCTGCGACCTGCTCCGACGAATAAAGTCGATTTTTAGCGGCTTAAGCCGCTAAAAAAGCGCTTCATCAGCAACTACAGGCTAAAGCCGGCGGCATGCATGAAAGAATCTCGTCCCCGGCTAAAGCCATACGGTCCCTTATGCCAATTTGAAAGTTTCCGATGTCGATG
>JAISZP010000315.1 GCA_031269135.1 Deltaproteobacteria bacterium
GGGATGGGTGTTCGGCAACTAGAGCACTCTCCGCTTGAGCTTAAGCGGTCTATGTTTATCTGGTAGCCTTCTCGGGAGATTAAGAGCTCTCCGCAACTAGGGCAAATGGTGTCCGAAAAACCTTGACCGCGGGCATTTCCCAGATAGATGTGCCTTAGACCATTTTTCCGTCCGATTTCCCTCGCTTTCAATAAACTAGCCACCGGGGTGGCAGGTATGTGATTTTGGAGGTGATGAGGAAAAAATCTGCTGACGTGCCAAGGGATGTCCAAACTTAAGCCGGCTAAGTATTTAGTCAGTTTTTCCAGCTCTTGGTCGGAATCATTCAACCCGCCGATAAGCAGGGTCGTTATCTCCACCCATATATCTCTCGCCAAGGCGCGCTCGATATTCTCAGCGACTACGGATAAGCGCCCGCCGGCGACTGTTTTGTAGAAACTGTCGCTGAAGCTTTTAAGATCGATATTCATCGCCGAAACTTTTATGGTCTCAATCACCTCTTTGCTCATGGAACCGTTGGTGACCCAGATGACCGGCAGTCCTTGGCTTATGGCTTGTCGTCCCAGATCTTGGGCGTATTCAAAAAATACCGTCGGTTCGCTGTAGGTGAAGGACCAACTGTCGGCTCGTTGTTCTAGGGCGACTCCAGCCAGAGTTTCCACGATCCCTTCCGAAGCTGCGACCGCCGGCCAGTCTAAACCGGGACGGCTCAGATTATGGTTTTGGCAGCCAAGACAGGTAAAGTTGCATCCGGGGGCGCCGATGGAAAAAGTCATGGACCCTGGCTGAAAATGGTAGAGGGGTTTCTTCTCCACCGGATCCAGCGCCAAAGCCTTGGTATAGCCGTAGTTCAAGCTGATTAACGTTCCGAAGCGGTTTTCCCTGGCTTGACACATTCCTCTTTTACCAGGGGCGATTATGCAGGCTCTAAAGCAGAGACCGCATTCGACAGCGCCGACGCTCCCCGTAGGCCGCCACATTTCGGCGATATGAGGGGACTTAGAATTCACTGAACATCATCAAGCCGATTTTTTGACTGATGTCCTCCAACACCCAATTTAAGGCCTCGGCTTCTTGCATCTCCACCTGACCCATGTTTTGGCTGACCATATAAGTGCGGTAACTATAAAATTGCTGGCGCTTGGAGATGGCGGCGCCTTTCGAATCCGGTCGGGTCAACTGAGCGTCGACGGTGACCGAAGCGGTACGGCTCGACGACGCCTCTGGAGTGTCTTTGGAGGAGGTGCCCACGACGTCCCACGAACCGCTGCCGACGGCGACGGAAACGATGTTGAGAATCAGCTTCGCTTGGCTGCTGTCGGCGTCTAAGATCAAGCCGGGAGTTCCGGAGAGCCTTTCAATGACCGCTTCAGTCAGATCGGGACCCAGACGACCGAAGCGGCTATGGTTTGTGGCGATCGGCACCGACAGTCTCAATGGCTCCTCAAGGTTGAGCTGATACGGGCTGGCGGCGAGTCGATATCCGCAGGCCGTGAAGAACGACGACAAAAAGAGCAGAATGGCCAAGAAGAGATAATAGGTGTTTCGGGCTTTAAGGGCCTTCATGATTTAACCTCGATGCGGTTTAAAAGCCTATCAAGTATGCCGTTGATGAAAGCGGTGGAGTAGGCGTCTCCGAAGTCTTTGGCCAGCTCGATAGCCTCGTTTAAGCTTACGAGCGGCGGAATGTCCGTTCGGTAGCGCATTTCGTAATAGGCGAGCCGCAAGAGGGCCAGATCGACCATCGACATGCGATTTATGCTCCAATTAATGGCCGCTTCGTCAATGTCTTTGTCCAATTCCTCGATATGGTCCGTGGCCCCGAGGAAGAGGTCTTTAGCCATAGGCCAGGCGATCTCGAACATTTCAAGACTCAGATCGAGAGCTTCTTCAAGGTCGTGTTGAGGCGCGAAATTTTGTTCGAAAAGCCGGACCGCCTCCTCAGGACGGAGTTCATCGCCGCCGGCTTGATGCTGAAACATCAGCCCCATAGCCAACCTGCGGGAGAGCCTGCGGGAGTCGTTGTCGGGGCTTTTGGAATTTGGCGTCAAAGGCTTTTCCCTATTTATTTTGCCGCAACAAGCGCATCAAGTTGGCCATCTCCAAGGCCGAGACCATGGCCTCATAGCCCTTGTTGCCGCTTTTGGTTCCGGCTCGGTCGATGGCTTGTTCGACATTGTCGCACGTCAGCACCCCGAAGATTATCGGCACCGATGTCTCCAAGCCTACGTGAGCGAGTCCTTTGACGACCTCCGAGGCCACGTAGTCGAAGTGCGGGGTGTCTCCTCTGATTACCGCTCCTAAGGCGACTATGGACTCGTGCCGACCGCTTTTGGCCGCGACTTGCGCGGCCAGCGGCAATTCGAAAGAACCTGGCGTTTTGATTACGGTCAACAGAGAATCGTCTCCGCCGTGTCTGAGGAAGGCGTCGCAAGCTCCCGCAAGGAGACGGTCCGTTATGAAGCTGTTGAAACGGCTGACCAATATCGCTATCGAAATATCCTTGGCGGTGATGTTGGCTTCTATCGTCTTAGTCATGAGCAACTCCAATGTCAACTCTTTCTTAAATGGAGCAAATGCCCCATCTTATTGCATTTTGTTTCCATGTAATTTATGTTTTCAGGCTTAGGCGGCACTTCCAACGGAACCCTTTCGACGACTTTAAGACCGTAGCCTTCCAGCCCCACCACTTTGGTCTGGTTGTTGGTCAGAAGCCGCATATTTTTAACGCCTAAATCTCTTAAGATTTGAGCGCCTAAGCCGTAATCCCTGAGATCTTCGGCGAATCCCAAGGCCAAATTGGCCTCCACCGTATCGTAGCCTTGGTCTTGAAGGGCGTAGGCCTTTATTTTGTTGACCAGACCAATGCCTCGGCCTTCCTGCGGCACGTAAAGAAGGATCCCGCGTTTGGCCTCGGTGATGAGCCTCAAGGCCTCTCGGAGTTGCTCGCCGCAGTCGCAACGTCTGGAACCCAGCGTGTCTCCGGTGAGGCATTGCGAGTGGACCCTCACCAAGATCGGGTCGTCGCTAGCGAGATTGCCGAGAGTCAAGGCTAAAAATTCCGCGTCATCCAACTGAGATCGGTAGGCCCACATGTCGAAATTGGCGATGTCGGTGGGAAGCGTCGTCTTGGCTTCCATGGTGACGAGTTTTTCGTGGCTCAGACGGTAGGCCACCAAATCCGCGACAGTTATGACTTTGATGTCGTGTTTTTTTGAAAAGATCTCAAGATCCGGCATCCTGGCCATAGAGCCGTCTTCGTTTAGAATTTCGCAGATGACCCCGGCCGGAATCAACCCGGCAAGTTTGGCCAAGTCCACGGAACCTTCAGTCTGGCCCGTTCTGACCAACACGCCGCCGGGCTTGGCTCTTAGAGGAAATATATGGCCGGGCATGACTAAATCGGAGGGTTTCGCGTCTTGATTGACGGCCGTCAAGATTGTCGTCGCCCGGTCGGCGGCCGAGATGCCCGTCGTCACGCCTCGTCTGGCCTCGATAGATACGGTGAAAGCCGTCTGGAAGGGCGAGAGATTATCCTGCCACATTTGCGGCAAACCGAGCGATTCGACCTTTTCGGCGGTCATGGCCAAGCAGACTAAGCCTCTGGCGTGGGTGACCATAAAATTGATGGCCTGGGGCGTGACGTGCTGGGCGGCCAGAACCAGGTCGCCTTCATTTTCGCGGTTTTCGTCATCGACCAGGATGACCATCTTGCCGGATTTGATGTCTTCTAAAGCCTCTTCAATGCTTGCGATGGACATAGAGCGAAGGATCCTCGTCCCTTTACGGGGAGATGCGCAGCTGATCCCAAAGGCATCGGTCGAGACCTTCAGTCGGCGGCGATAGATGATGTAAGCTGAACTTTCGCGATAGATCCGACCGCTTGCGGCCGCACCTAAAATATCGCGATGCGATCTTTCAAACTAGATATGATAACATGGTTCAGCTTGACAATAAAGGCCAATCGAAGCCTAGCAGCCTATGACCAGGGCGTCGCCGCCGGCGCATCGCCATACGCGACGGAACTGACGGTAGGCCTCGGGAAGCGTTTTGGCTTGGAAAATCAAGACGAATTTTGCGCACGTTTTGGTCCGGCTTTTAAATTTCGGAATTCCCGGTCTGAAACAATCGCCTCTGAGAATCGCCTCTGAGAATAGTCTCTGAAAATCGCCTGCGTCAATCGCTTATGAGAATAACCTGCGACAAGAGCCTGGAAAAATAATTTAGTCTTCAAAGCAAAGTTTTGCCCCTGCCTCGATGTTTGTCCCTGCCTCGACGTTCGTCGCCGTAGGGGCATTATTATGCGAGTCTAATGCAGATTCGAAATAATTCCGGGGCGTATGGGAAAAAAAGCGTCAAAAACACGCAGCCCTTAGATGAAAGGCCTCTTTTATGGGGAATGGTTTTTTTTTGCGATTGCCGAACCGTCGATCATAAAAGAAAAAAATTGATGCCGGACGCTGCGTTTTTCTTGGCCAAGCACTCGAAGTTTTTCGAGCGTAATCAATAAACGACTGCTCAATGTATAGAAAAATAGCGCTACAAGCAATCTAGCGGTCGGCGTTGATGTTTAAATTCAACTCTTCACATCTTCTGCTAGATGTGGTATAATGCCTGCCATAGGTTTCAACACCATAAAGAGGCCCATCATGGACACAATTTAATTTGAGCGTCCAAGGCCGTTTTTTTTGTGGCCAAAATTCTCGTAAAGCCAGGAACGCTGGGAGGTTACAGACTGCCGTCAGCGTTACATCCACTAAGGAGTCTCAAATGCCTTCGCCGATTATTTCAAAGGAAGAGCTCATACCCGGTCAGACCAGTAAACTTGTGATTCACGCCCCACACATTGCCGCAAAGGCCGAGCCAGGCAATTTTGTGATGTTGCGCGTCGCGGATGCTGGGGAGCGCTTTCCATTGACCATCGCCGACGTCGACAGCAAGGAAGGCACCATAACCATAGTTTATTTGGTTATGGGCAAATCCACCACCCTATTAGAAGAGCTCGGGGCCGGCGACAGCATCCTCGATCTCTGCGGACCTTTGGGAAAAAGCACACACATTGAGAAATGCGGCACAGTGATTTGCGTCGGCGGCGGCACAGGCATCGCCGCGATGCATCACATAGCCAAGGGACACGCCAAAGCGGGAAACCACGTAGTGTCCATCATCGGCGCCCGCACTAAAGATCGTCTTTTGCTGGAGAAGGAACTGTCGCTTTTTTGCGGCGAGATGCTTATCTGCACCGATGACGGGAGTTACGGCGTCAAAGGCATCGTGACGGACCTTTTGGTTCAACGCCTCACTCAAGATAAGAATGTGGCTGAAGTCGTGGCTGTAGGCCCTGTTCCGATGATGGAAGCCGTCGCCAGGACCACGTTGCCTTTCAAAACCAAAACCATCGTCAGTCTAAACTCCATCATGATCGACGGCATGGGCATGTGCGGCGCCTGCCGCGTAAGCGTAGGCGGCGAGACTAAATTCACCTGCGTCGATGGTCCTGAATTCGACGGGCATCTGGTGGACTTCAACGAGCTCAAACAGCGCCTCAAGGCCTTCCGCGAGCAAGAGCAGGTCTCCGTCAACACTATAAAGAAAAAATGCTGCTGCTAGTTCGGCGGTTTTTTCGTTGCAGTGAACGTGTGAGCGCCCAGTCCTTTCGATATTTTAGAGGACTAAAAAAATCACTTTCTTATTTTAGCCAATTTCGGCTGAGAGAAATATATAATGGAAGCACAAGAAACAACCTCAAAGAAACCCCAAAAACCTAGAGTCGACATGCCTTGCCAGCCGGCTAAAGAGCGAATTCGCAACTTTAATGAAGTGGCCGTGGGTTATACCCATGAAATGGCTCTTGAAGAAGCCTCGCGCTGCCTGCAGTGCAAGAAATCCACTTGCGTGAAAGGTTGCCCGGTGGAAGTCCCCATAAAGGATTTCATCGCCGCCGTCGCCAATGACGAGCTCGCCAAAGCCTACACCATCATAAAGAGCACCAACGCGCTTCCCGCCATTTGCGGTCGGGTCTGCCCTCAAGAAGACCAGTGCGAGGGCGTATGCATATTGAAACGCAAAGGCCAGCCCGTAGCCATCGGTAGGTTGGAGCGTTACGTGGCCGACTATTTTCTCGCTCATGAAGATCAGACTCCGCCTCTACCTCCAATTCCCTCCAAAGCCGTAAAAAATAAGGTCGCCTGCATAGGCTCCGGACCTTCGTCGCTCACGGTTGCGGGAGATTTGGCCATGAACGGCATCGCCGTCACGGTTTTTGAGGCTCTCCATCAGCCTGGCGGCGTTTTGGTGTACGGAATTCCTGAATTCAGGCTGCCTAAAGGGTTGGTCGTCGAAAGAGAGATTAACGCCCTCAAAGCCTTAGGCGTCGAATTCGTCACCAACTTCGTAGGCGGAAGGACCATTACCGTCGATGAGCTTTTTAGCCAAGGCTATAAAGCCGTCTTCATAGGAGTGGGCGCCGGCCTGCCTATTTTCTTGGGCGTTGAAGGAGAAAACCTTATCGGAGTGTTCTCGGCCAACGAATATCTGACCAGAGCCAACCTCGGCAAAGCCTATGATTTCCCGAACTACGACACACCCACTTATCCCGGCCGCAAGGTGACGGTATATGGAGGCGGAAACGTCGCGATGGATGCGGCCAGAACCGCCCTGCGACTGGGCGCCGAGAGCGTCCACATCGTCTATCGCCGCACCAAAGACGAGATCCCCTGCCGTCATGAAGAACTCGAACACGCCGAGGAAGAAGGGGTCATCTTGGCCACTCTCAACTCCCCCCTTAGCTTCCATGGCGACGCCGACGGAAAGCTGACTTCCGTAAAACTTCAGCGTATGCGTTTGAGCGACCCTGACGCCTCCGGACGCAAGAGCCCGGTTCCCATCCCAGGCGATATTTGGACCATGGAAACGGATCTGGCGGTCATAGCCATCGGCACCAGACCAAACCCGGTGCTTCTGCAGGCCACCAAATCTCTTAAACTTAATAAGCGCGGCTATATCGAGGCCAACGAAAACGGAGAAACTTCCATACCGAACGTCTTCTCCGGCGGAGACATCGTGACGGGTTCGGCTACCGTCATCTTGGCGATGGGCGCCGGACGCACCGCCGCTAAAGAGATTATCCGTCGTTTCGCTTAAAGCGAAGAAAGCCGAACCAAAAAACTAGTTTTAGGTTAGGAAAACTAGTTTTAGCGTAGGCCGCATCTTAAAGAAAAGGCTTCATCACTCATCCCTGGGGGCGAGCGATGAAGCCTTTCGCGTCGAACTTTCATAAAGGGAGCGATTATCGGCTATCGGGCTCTCTTCGGATGGATATGATCAAGTCATACATCTCTTTTTTGGTTCGCCCGGATTTCTCGGCTAATAAGGCAGCCAATTCTTTGGTGGGTCTGGCGGAGGCGGCGACGATTTTTTTTAAGTTCGTCGAATCTTTTGCGTCTGTCGAATCTTTTATGTTTGCCGGGTCTTTCATGTCTGCGGAATCATTTACGTCTTTGAAGCAAGGCAAGCCGTCCAAATCAGCTAAATCTTCCAAATCGATCAAATCGATTAAATCTTTCAAATCTTTCAAATCAGTTAAATCTTTCAACTCGGTTAAACCTTCGAAATAAACGTGTTTAGGTTCTCTTCGATCGGAAGTTTCATTTATAGACTCATTTACGCTGGGACCTATCACCAAAGTGACCTCTCCGCGGCGGGGATTGGCGGTCAGTTCGGCGAGCAATTCATCTAACGTGAGATAGAGATACTCCTCATGGAGTTTAGTCATCTCCCTGGCCATCAGAGCTTGGCGAGGACCTAGAATTTCGGCCATATCGCTTACCGATCGAACCAGTCTATGGGGACTTTCAAAAAAAACCAAAACCTGGTTTAGATCCTTTAAAGCCGAAAGGCGAAGACGTCTCTGCGAGGCCTTAGAGGGCAGGAATCCGCCGAAGGTGAATGATGATATGGGAAAGCCGCAAGCCATCAAAGCGGTTATGACGGCTGAGGGACCGGGGATGGGAAAGATGTCGAAACCTTCTTTTCTCGCCTCGCGGACCAATTTAGCCCCTGGGTCGGCGATCGCCGGAGAACCTGCGTCGGATATCAGCGCCACCACTTGTTTATCTCTTAGGCGAGACAGTATCTTCGGCCAAATCAGATTGTGGTTTTGCTCTCGGTAGCTGACTAAGGTTTTTTTTAAATTGAGGTGGTTCAGAAGCTTGAGGGTGCGGCGGGTATCTTCGGCGGCGATTAGATCGGCGGCGGAAAGTATCCGGCAGGCGCGGAGGCTTAAGTCGCCGAGGTTTCCCAAGGGGCTGGGCAACAAATAAAGTCCGGGCGCCAAAGGCGCTTCAGTTCGACCGGTTTGACTGGCTTGGTCAGCTTGGCCGCCTAGACTAGTTTGACTGGTTTGGTCAGCATGACTGGCTTGACTGGCTTGGCTATCTTGCAGTTGGTTGTTTCGATCCGCAAGATCTTGGACCGCATCGGCTTTTGGGGTGAGTATTTGCGTTTTATGCTTGGAAACACCTTTGGCGTCGGCGGTTTTGCTCCTTGGCTTGTTGCGTTTCGGCCTGCCCGAGGGGCCTTCTTTCATATCTTTGGTCATGCTAAAATAAGGTCGGGGTTTGTCCCGACCCC
>JAISZP010000339.1 GCA_031269135.1 Deltaproteobacteria bacterium
CTGGCCTTTCTCTTAAGGGCGAGAGGTGGATGACCATGACGTTTAAGCGGTGATATAAATCCCCTCTAAAGCGCCCCTTGTCGACTTCAGTTTCCAAATTGCGGTTGGTGGCGGCCACGACCTTTATGTTGATCGGAACGGCGCGGTGTGAACCGATTCTGGTGACGGCTTTTTCCTCAAGGACTCTGAGAAGGTTCACCTGCTGCTGCATAGGAAGTTCCCCGATCTCGTCGAGGAATATCACTCCGCCGTCGGCCTGTTCGAACAGGCCGGGGCGACCGTTGCGGTCGGCGCCGGTGAAGGCGCCGGGGGCATAACCCAAAAGTTCGCTTTGTATCAAGGTGTCCGGTAGAGCTCCGCAGTTTATCGGCACGAAAGGAGAGCCTCGGCGCGGTCCCAGACTGTGGATGGCTCTGGCGATGCGTTCTTTTCCCGTTCCGCTTTCTCCGGTGATTAAAATGGTCGATGGGGTCTGAGCGAAGGCCTGAACGCGGCGGCGCACCTGACAAGTCGCCGCAGAATCGCCCAAATAGAAGCTGGAGGATTGCGATATCGCGGAGACATTGAGGTTTCTGGCCGCAAGGGTCATTGGAGAGTGCGGCGGACCAGGCTCCAAGACCGTCAATAAGAGACCGAGCCAGAGACCGGAAGGCGACCAGAGCGGCTTTACTTCAGCTAAGACGACCGGGCTTCTGATGGTCCTGACTATGATTTTATTTTCATTTAATTGACAATGGTTTTGGGGAAAGAGCTTCAAGGGGCCAAGATCGAAGATTTCGTCGGCCCTGCGGCCCATAAGGTTACTGCAACGGCTGGATAAGATGGCCTGGGCTCTAGGTTCCACTCCGCAGATTATTCCTGTCGATTCCACTACGAGCTGACCGCAGTTTTCGGACCTAAGCTTCTCCATGATGGCCGAGGGCCAAGCCTGCATTTCTTTGGCGTGGGCCTGAAGGAGGATGCGTTCAAAAAATCGGGAGACCCCTATGACCATTTCGAAATTTTGCGAGTGGTCAACTTCAAAATGGCTGGAGATGTCCACGCAGCCCATGATCTGGCCTGAAGGCGAAAAGAAGGGCGAGGCTGTGCAGCGAAAAGTGTGGTGACTGGCTCGGAAATGTTCTCGACCGAACACCTGAAGAGGAAACCCTTCCCTCAAGGCGGTGCCGACGGCGTTTGTGCCGACGCTTTTTTCCGACCAATCGGCGCTGACCTCGAATCCCAGCTTGTCAGTTTTCGCTATCGCCGAAGGGGCGCCGTCGCGATAAACGAAGCGGCCCTGCGAGTTGGTGATGGCGAAAACCAGGTTGCGGGCGACCATAAATTTTTTGAGAGATGGATCAAGACGATCGGCCAGACCCAGGAGGAGATCGTTGTCGAAATCGTCATTGGGAGAGATTGTGTCGAGCTGAGCATCTGAGGCAGGATCGACACCCAGTTCCGAGCAGCGTTGCCAAGAGTCGAGGATTAGCCGATCGATTTCGGGAGGGTGTATTTTTTTATCGATGAAACCTTTCCAATCTCTGTAATCCGGACAAACTCCACCTCTACGGATGATTACGTTGATGTTTTGCTCAGCCTTAGGCAAAATTGACGGCAATGTTTTTTGGCCTGCTTTCATATACGATCCTTGTTGGAGCAGCGCCTTCACCCATTTTGTTCGTCTACGACTCCTGATCCGATGATGCTGCATCAAGAGCGATAACAGGCGGCATTTCTGATTGAAAAAGATAATTTTATGAAACCTATCTTATCATACTTTTAGGGTTTTCACAGCTAAAAGTTAATCGATCGCCAAGGCGAAAACGTCAATAATTATTCCATGCAAAGTGGTTTAGTTGCCGATATGTAGTGGTCTTAGTCAAACAGTCGCATTGTAGATATTTGACCAATCATCGAAATTATATGTGGTCAAGGGGTTTTTGCCGTAAAACGTCACGGCAGGCAAAAAAAACCGACCGCCCTCAGTCGGTTCGCTGAGAGCGGTCGGAAAAGAAAAAGTCGGTTTTAGACCAGCACTATTCCTCCGTCGGTGACGATGGACTGGCCGGTGATGTAATCGGCGTCATCCGAACATAGAAAGGAGACGAAGTCGGCCACGTCTTTAGGCGTCTGGTAGCGTCCCAAAGCGATGGACTTCTTAAACAGCTCCATGGCCTCTCCCTTTTTCTTCAGACCCAGTATGGGCCCCATCTTGGCGTCTATCTGCTCCCACATGTCCGTATCGACCACGCCGGGGCAGTAGGCGTTCACGGTAATGTTGTACTGAGCCAGCTCTCTGGCCAGAGCCTGGGTTAAACCTCGTACCGCGAATTTGGTGGAACAGTAGGCGGACAGTCCCAGAAAACCGCTATGGCTGGCGATGCTGCCGCAATTGATGATCTTGCCCTTTTTCTGCTTGATCATCGCTCTGGCGGCGATGGTGTCTCCCAGGAAGGTCCCCCGAACGTTGACCTGAAAAATGCGGTCCCATTCGGCTGCGGTGGTGTCCAGAGCCAGCTTGGTGAGCTCGATGCCGGCGTTGGAGACGTAGACGTCAAGTCTTCCGAACTCCTTGACGGTGACGTCGACCAGATTCGAGATGGCGCTCTCGTCGGAGACGTCGCAAGGAACGGAGATTGCTCTCCCGCCTGCCTTGCCGATCTCTTCGGCGACCTTGGCGCAGTTGCCGGGGGTAATGGATGAAGTGACTAGGGTAGCTCCTTCGGCGGCCAGTCTTAAAGCGATGCCTCGGCCAATTCCGCGGCCTGAGCCGGTAACGATGATGATTTTGTCTTTCAAGCGATCACCTGTGGTCATTTTCTCTCCTTTTGAAAAGTTGAATATGAGCCTCCCTAATGACGACATTTTAGCCATGTCATTTTAATGATGACATAAATCTGCGTCGTTACGCATTAAAATAACGCTCCTGCAATATCTTCATCTTAAAAAATAGGATATCGAGTCGGAGACGGCTAAAGAGTCGCATTTGGTTAGGGATGTAAATGCTTTTGCTTTCAAATCTCTTAAAGCAAAGGTTATGCCAACGCAAGCTTATTAAAAATCATAATGAAATTAGCTTATTAGCTATCGTCGCCAATAGGGTCGCAAGTATGGTCGACTGATCCGATACGTTTTAGAACAGTGCAGTGTTCTTGATTGGAACAACTTAGCCCATTTGTCATACAGACCTCCAGCTAATCAAGGCTGAAAATACTCGCCGAATTAAGCGCAAGTGTTAAGCTACGCTTGCTATACTGGAAGCCGAAAAAGTAGTCCAAAATTAAGCCGCTTTTCGGTCACCCATTTTAAAGGTATGATTTGACCCGTTTACGGGCGGCAATACCGTCAAATAATGGAAATCACGACAAAAATGAAATCAAAATA
>JAISZP010000369.1 GCA_031269135.1 Deltaproteobacteria bacterium
ATCATCCGTCATCCGTCATCTATGATCAATCCTCAATCCTCAATCCTCAATCCTCAATCCTCAATCCTCAATCCTCAATCCTCAATCCTCAATCCTCAATCCTATATCCCCTGCGACGCCAAGAGACAAAGCGCTTTTACCTCTGTAGACGTTTTAAATTCTTTTGAAGCGCTGCTCCAATTCCGTTGTGGTGATTAATATCGTCGAAGGTCTTCCGTGGGGACAGTAACCGCCCGCATCGGTTTGAGACAGATCTTTGATTAAACTCTCCATCTCTTGATCCTCCATCTTATCCCCAGCTTTAACCGCAGCTCGACAAGCGATGCTGTAAAGCCAGCTCTCGGAAAGCTCGCTCAGCATCAATTCCAATCCTGCGCCTTCAAGGGTTCTGAGGCGGCTTTTGGCCGACGACAGCATCTCCAATAAGGCGTCTTTGGCTACGTTAGGTTTTAATAGCGAAGGGATGCCCCTCAAAGCCCAGGTGGCGCCGCCGAATGGTTCCAGCTGAAACCCTAGATGCTCCAGCGGTTTGGCCAACCTTTCAGCGGCTATGGCTTCGTGCGGTCCCAGTTCCATGGTCTGAGGGTACAATAATCCTTGAGAGGCCAGACCGCTCTTGATTAAATTCTTTTTTAAATAATTAAAGAGCACCCTTTCATGGGCGGCGTGCTGGTCGATTATGTAAAGGCCAAGCGGTCCTTGGACCAAAATGTAGCTGTCGAGAAGTTGGGCGATGAGGCGGCTCTGGGCCATCAGCTCGCAAGAAGCTTTATCGGAACCGGGTGCGGATTCGGACGAGGACGCTGAAGCGGAGCCAGATGCGGATTGCGCTTGCAGCGGTGAGGCGGCGGGGCTTGGCGGCGCGGAATCGCCAGCCGGCGCCTGCTGCTTGATTTCTTCCGAACCCGAGCCGGTGAACTGATTAATCAGCGAGGCGTTTTCATTTTCGTTCAACCATGGAGGCGGAGGAAGCGGAGGCTGAGATTGGGGCTGGGACTGAGAGTAAAGGGGTTGTTTTGCCGGTTTCCCCATTGAAAACGACAAGTTGATGTATGAATTTCGATTGCCGTCGGGGGCGTTGGTTTGTGCGGCGTCGCCTTTAGGGAGGCTGCGGAAGTTTATGTTCAAAGGAGAGACGTCGATGGCTTCCTTGACGGACTGAGAAATGACGTCGAAGATCTCCGAAGGATTTAAGAAACGCACTTCAGTCTTCGCCGGGTGGACGTTCACATCCACTTTAGAGGGATCAAGATCGATGAAAATCACCCCAGCCGGCCAACGCCCTTGGGGGAGAGCATGACCATAACCTTGGATCACCGCTCTGGTGAGAAGTCTGTCGCGCACGGGCCGAGCTAAGACATATAAAAACAAAGAAGAATTCAAGCGAGTCGCCGCCTGCGGGTCGGCCAACCAACCACGAATCCGCAGGTCATCGGTTTCTTTGACGAAGGGAATAAGACCGCTGGCGACGTCGCGCCCGAAGATCTTCAAGATCCTTGAGGTCATATCGCTCTTTTCATCGACGTTGACGATCTCTTTTTGTTCGTCGGAAAGTTTTAAGCGCAGATCTGTTCTCGATAACGCATAGCGCTGGGCCACTTCCACCAAATGAGCCGTTTCAGTGGCCTGCGATTTGAGGAATTTGCGTCTAGCCGGGACGTTATAAAACAGATCGCGAACCTCGACGATTGTCCCTTTGTTGGCTGGGGCGGGGGAGAGGTCGATTACTCTTCCGCCTTCCACTCTGATTTTGTGCCCTTCGCTTTCGCCCGTTGAACTGGTGATGGAGAGCTTTGAGACCGAGGCGATGGAACTAAGAGCCTCCCCTCTAAAGCCTAGAGTCAGTATCGAGCTGAGATCGCTTGTTTCGTCGAGTTTGCTTGTGGCGTGTCTTTCAAGGCACAAAAAGAGTTCTTCTCGGCTTAACCCCGACCCGTTGTCGGAAATTCTGACTAGTTTTTTGCCTCCGTCGGCGATGTCGATCTCCAGTCTATTCGCCCCGGCGTCAAGGCTGTTTTCCGCCAGTTCTTTAAGAATCGAACTTGGCCTTTCGACTACCTCGCCTGCCGCTATGCGGTTGATGAGGTGGTCCGGAAGAAGTTTAATGCGGCTGATCATAAAAACGACGAACCTTTCTGATGGAGATATGGTCGGATCATAGTCAAGAAGGCTTAATTTTAGTATAATGCGATGGCGAGAAGGGCTGCGAAGTTCTTTTCGGCCTGGGGTCCGATCGTCCGGTGTGGCGCTTGACGGTCGGAGCACCCCAGAGTATGCGTCGAGTCGATTATAACCTCTTTGAGGACCTTAAACAAACTCTTTCGCTTGTTCCATTTAAAAGTTCAGAAAAAAGTATTTAACAATAATTGAGGATTTCTATGAATAGCACCGATTCGTCGGACGACCGCCGGGAGGATCCGCAGGCTAGGCGATGGCTGTGGGTTTTGACCGTTCCTTTAACCGTCAACCGAGATTCAATGCTTGTTTTGGAAGATGAATCCGGTGATTATGTGCCGGTTTTCGAAGATCGGGAAAACGCTGAAAGCTTTCGAGCATTATTCGCCGAGAAAGCCGCCGACGATTACAACTGTCAGGCCATGCACTTGTTCGATCTGCAAAAATTCGCTTGCGAAAAGGGGTTCTTGCTGACTACTCTTGACGGTCAGGGCCAAATTTTAGAACGATGGCGCCCAATTGGACGAAATTAAGTCGTCTTTATGCATTATACTTTGCAGTAAAGCTTTGAAATAGCGATTTTTATATAAAATACGAATTAATTTTTGATTTGCCTAATGTTCCATCAAAGAAAAGATGAAATTGTTCCGTCCAAGAAAAGCGCAATTCGCGGGAGTATCGGCGTAAAGCACCAAATAGCGTCCCCTTGGCGCCCAAATTGGGCGATTTTAAATCCTAATTCAACACGATTTCTTTGCGGTAGGATGTATGCGAGTTTTTTTAACAGGCGGCGGCGGGTTTCTTGGAGGCTGGATCGCCAGAATGTTGTTGGATCAAGGCTGCCAGGTGAAACTTCTAGTCAGAAACCCCGGCAAGAGCAAGCTCCCATCCGGCGCTGAGGTGGTCAAAGGAGATTTGAGCGGCGCCGAACGTTTGAGGCAAGCGGTCTGCGGTTGCGAGGCCGTGATTCACTGCGCCGCCAGGGTAGGCTTATGGGGGCCGCTTTCAAGCTATATAGAAGACAACGCCATGGCTACCGCTAGGCTTCTTAACGCCGCTAAGCTTGAAGGCGTTCGTTATTTCGTTTACACCAGCTCTCCCAGCGTGGTCCACGGCGGCGAGAACCTATTCGGCATTGATGAGACCGCCCCTTACAGTTTAGATATCTCTCAGTCTTACGCCTACAGCAAGATGCTCGCCGAGCGTCTGGTTTTGATGGAAAATTGCCGGAACTTCAAAACCTTAGCCATTAGACCTCATCTTATCTGGGGTCCTGGCGATCCTCATTTAGTTCCGCAGCTGGTTGAAAGAGCCGACAGGGGCAGACTTTTTCTCTTTTCCGGCGGCCCTTACCTGGTTGACGCCACTTACATCGAGAACGCCGCTAAAGCGCACGCCGTAGCTCTTGAAAAACTCGCCGGCGGGGCTGCGGTGGATGGAGAAGCTTTTTTTATCGCCCAGGGCCAACCTATGGACATAAATGTGCTCATCGCCAGGATTTTGGAGGCTGCCGGGGCTAAGGCCGCCACAAGGCGAATTCCCAAAGGGCTGGGTCTTTTGGGAGCGAGTTTGCTGGAAAAGATCTGGAAAACGTTATCTCTCGCTTCAGAGCCTCCGGTGACCGTCTTTACCGTCAAACAGCTGTCGACATCCCATTGGTTTAATTTGGAGAAAGCAAAAAGATTATTGGACTACCGTCCTTGGGTAAGTTTTGAAGACGGCTTGGAGAGATTGAAGGATTATTACAAAAACACCAAGGCTGATAAGCGATAAACGTCTTATGAAAGGCTGCGAGCGGTTGGACGAATCGCTTATGGAACTGATTTTCCTCCGCCTCAAAACTAATTTTTGGCTCATACTCATTTTTTTGCGACGAAAAATATGGCAGGTGGTATGGCGGCGCAGGCGCTCGATGAGATATCATGTGGCGATAGGGCTGGGCTTTTAGTGTTTTAGGCGAGTGTTTGCTTGGTATATTTCATTTTTTAAAGTAAAGAGCTTTTTTGAAGTACTGACCATGATTTAAAGCACAGACAATTTTTTAAAGTACAGACCATGATTTAAAGTACAGTTCCTTATTTTCAGTCATTCTGGCTTTGTAAGCGTTCATCAGGCTTGGCCTCGGCGTTTTCGCGTCGTCTTGCCGCGAGCGTCTAAATCACT
>JAISZP010000085.1 GCA_031269135.1 Deltaproteobacteria bacterium
CAGCGGCCCGGAACTCTCCCCTAAGCTGTTGGTTATCGGAATCTTGACGTAAACGTTCTCGCCCCAAGAGGCGATCAGTCTCGCCTGACGCTCCATCTCGTCGAACTGGTCGGACAAGACCTCGAAACTGATGGGTCTATCCGTAATGACCTTCAATACCTCGGCGGCAAAGCTCCGATAGTCCGTCACCCCGGCCTTTCTCATTAAAGTTGGATTGGTGGTGAAACCCTTGATCAAAGGATTTTTATACATCTCCAACATCCCCGCCTTGTCGGCGCCGTCAGCGAATAACTTTACTTTCAAATCTTGCGCGCCTTTCATGAATGGCTACTCCCTTAATAATTTGAACGGCCTCAAATAGGCTGCGACAACTATGGTCGGCCGGCGGATCCGGACTGGGTTCTTTGTAACCCATATCCAAAAATATCGTCTGACACCCGGCGCTGCGGCCGGCGGCCACATCCCCCGCTCTGTCCCCAACCATGAAGCTCGACGGAAGATCTAGGTTCCACTTTTCGGCGGCCGCAATAAGCATGCCTGGCTTGGGTTTGCGGCACGAACAGTCGTCGCCGTCATCATGGAGGCAGACGAAAATATCGTCCAAAGACAGCTCGAAGCTCACCTTTTCGTTTATGGCTTGGACATTTTCCAGAGTCTTGGTCCCTCTGGCCACATCCGGCTGGTTGGTGACCGAAATCAACTTAAAGCCAAGCTCTTTTAGTTCCATCATAAGAGAGCGGGCGCCGGGCGTAATGACCAAAGATTCGACGTCTTTGGGCGGGTAAGGCTTTCCCTCCACCACCAACGCTTGGTTTAAGACGCCGTCACGGTCGAAGAAAACGGCGCTTTTGGGCTTCACTTCAAACTCTCCCACATGGTGCTTTTGGATTTTAAAACAGGATGGGAAACCAAAAGATGCTGGACGATCCCGTGAAAGGCCTCGGTGTGAGGGGTTATATGGGAAGAGTTGACGGTGGGGATGATGATGCATTCATCAGCCACTTTCGCCGCAAATCCGCCGTCGCGACCCACTATGCCAAGCGCGCATGCCTTAACTTTCTTTGCATATTCCAACGCTTTGACTAAATTAGGACTCACATTTTTCTCGACGTTGCCGCCCCCAACCGATAAAACCAAAACTCCATCAAGGCTGGAAAGCGAAGAGACCTTCAACCATTCGGAAAAAACGGTGTCCCAGCCCTCATCGTTTGTTCTGGCGGTGAGTTCAGAGACGTTGTCGGTCGGCGCGTAAGCCTGAATGCCGCAAATTTTCCTGAAATCGTTGACCGCATGAGACGCCGAGGCGGCGGAGCCGCCTACGCCCAATATAAATAGCCTTCCTTTTCTATTTCGGATGTCGGCGAGCAGGCCCGCCATCCTTTCAAGTTTATCGACATCTAAAAGGCTGATTATCTTTTTCGCCTCTTCTAAAAAATCAGAGCTGAAACTCATTTTTCCTCTTTTTCTTTTTTCGGTCGGCTAAATATCGCTGCGATTTGTGGAGCTTATGGATTTTCATTTTACGTCGAAATTATGGAGACGATCAAAGTCATGACGGAGGCTTTTTTCGTGTTCTCCTAAAGACGATGTACCTTCCGCTGACGACCGTCCAAATGAAGACTACAGGGATCGCGCAAATCTTGACCAATAAAGGGTCATAACCCATCCGGACGCTAAAGATCTGCAAAATCACCAGGACCATTCCCAAAGAGACTGAAACCGTGAGGATGTAATAAACGAACTGGACGATCGGAGTCTTGGTTTTTTGCTCCGACAGGTGTCCGTAGACGTAAAACCTGGTTATGTTGAAATTGACTATTATGCTTATGGTTGAAGAAAAGAAAGCCGCCAATAAAACCCACACTCCAAGCGTCAAAAGGCCCTTAAAAATCGAAAGATCGACTACAGTGGCGGTAAAGCCGCTGATCGCTTGGCGTATGACTTGAGATTGCAGGCAGTCGGTCTGGCTTGGATGAAATACGCTATCCCAAATTAGTTTGACTTGCTCTTTAATCATTAAATTCTCAAAAGAAATTCTCAGAAGAAACTCTCAGAAGGCGTTAGGCGCCGTCGCATTGGGCTTTTGAACTCTCCATAGGCAAAACGCGGTTTTGCCGCCGGAAAAATCAAACCAAAAAATCATAAATCGACAATCGAGCTTTTTTTCTTGGTCAAAGTCAAACCTATAGCCAAGTTAATGGTGACGATCGGCGCCAATAGCGGGTAGAAGCGTCTATGCCGTATTATAAACAAGCGGTCCAACTCTTCCAATATCTCATGGCACATATTGATGTGCTCGCTATTGATGAGCCAGTCGTAACTCATGCGGTATTTTTTTTCAAATGCGGGTCTGGCGGAAATGCTGCGGGCAAGGTTATTGGCCATCCCTCCCTCGCAGGGAATGACTGCGGCGAATTGGCCGTCGTCTGACAAAACCCTCCAAACTTGCCGTAGGGCTTTTGGGAGATCCGGCAGGTGTTCCAGGACCTGGATGGCTAGGACTCTTGAGAAATACCCATCCTCAAAGGGAAGATTCTCTTGACAATCAGCCGACAAGGCGTTTACCTGCGGGTATCGGCTTTTAATCTTGTCGCACAGTTCCTGCCTGAGTTCGACGCAGTAATACTCCTGCTGAGAAAAATCTTCATATTTTAGATGACTGCCTATGCCTGCGCCTATCTCCAAAGTGCGGCATCCCGGCGCGTAAGTCCTCAGCGGGTAGCTTTGATTGAATTTTTCAATCACCCCATACCACTTGGTCTGCATCGCGTGCA